>DATEKY010000838.1:0-3662 GCA_035277225.1 Xanthobacteraceae bacterium | reverse complement strand
GTGCCGAGCCGGATCGGCACGCGCTCGCGATAATAAAGCTCGTTGGAATGATGCAGTACGGTGGCGGCGATCAGGTCGCCCGCGCCGCCGGTCTCGCGCCACTCCAATCGGTGCGACAGGCAATTCACGCAGGCTGAGCGCGGCGGATACTGCACGGCGCCGCAGTCAGCGCAGTGCTGCAGCTCGAAGCGCCCTTCCGCGGCGGCCGCGGTAAGGCGCAATGCTGCACGGCTGCGCCCGGCCGGCGGCAACGTCGGCGCGCGCAGCGCGCGCACCGGATTGCGCGGCTTAGGTTTGGGGAGCTCGCTCATGTGCGCCCCAGCACAGCGGCACCGGAGCACAAGCCGCGATCGTAGTTGATCATGCCGAAGCCGCTGACGAGGCCGAGCCGCGCATTCTCCACCTTGGCGCCCAAAGTCTCGCCAATGAGCTGTCGCACCGCTTCGGTCATGCCGAGATAGCCGCCCGCGGCGCCGGCCTGCCCGACCGAGAGCTGTCCACCACTCGTGTTGAGCGGCAGCGAGCCCCCGACTGTGAAGGTATTGCGCCGCACGAAGTCGGCGCCCTCGCCTTTCTGGCAGAAACCGAGATCCTCGATCTGCAGCACGCTGATCACCGGATAGTCGTCATAAACCTGCGCGAAATCCATGTCGGCCGCGCCCGCACCGGCCTGCGCATACAGATCGCCGCGGTCGAGCGCCCAGCCGCCGCGCAACTGCATCGGATCGTCCGGATAGGCATTGTGGCGCTCGATGGTGCCGAGGATGCGGGCGAACGGCAGGCTGAGGCTCTTCGCGCGCTGCTCGCTCATCACCAGGAAGCCTTCCGCGCCGGCGCAGGGCATCACGCAGTCGAACAGTCTTAAAGGATCGGCCACCGGGCGCGCGTTAAGGTATTCATCGAGCGTCAGCGGCTTCTTGAACAGCGCATGGGGAAACTTGAGCGCATTGTCGCGCTGCGCGACGCAGAGCTTGCCGAAATCACGCGTCTCTATGCGGTACTCGCGCATATAATAAGAGGTGAGCAGCGCGAAGCTCATATTCGGCCCGCCGGCGCCGAGCGGATAGACCGCGTCGCGCGCGAAACGGCTGAAGTTGGCCAGATTCTGCCGGAACGAATCGACGTGATTGGTGTCGCCCGCCAGGCACGCGACGATCTCGGCGTCACCGCTTTGAACTGCCCGCGCCGCGCGACGCAGCGCCACGACGCCGCTCGCGCCGCCCATCGGGATGTGGTCGAGCCAGCGCGGTGAGAGGCCGAAGTGCTGGGTCAGGCCGACCGCGCTGTCGGGAAACAGCGTGAAGCTCGAGACGCACAGGCCGTCGATCTCGCTCTTCTTCACGCCGGCACGCTTCACCAGTGCGGCAAGCGCGCGGCCGAGAAACCAGTGCGCATCGCGGGTCGAATAGCGCACATAGGGAACCGTGACCGGCGCCACGATCACGACGCCGTCGTAAGCCGTCCTCATGCGCTGCGCTCGCGCTGGCGCAAGGTCGCCTTGAAGGCGCGCAGGTCGATGGTGCCGGGCGCGCCGACCGCGGCTGCGGCCAGCGTCTTGATCGCGCCGCGCTGCAGCTTCTGCGTCGGCGTGATCGGGATAGTGTCGACGAACGCGACGTGGCCCGGCACCTTGAAATAGGCGAGCCGCTGCGCGCAGGCGCGCGCAATCTCTTCCGCCGCGGCACGCGGATCGCGCGGCGGATCGCGCGGCACGATCATGGCGAACACCTCCTCGCCGCGCGTCTCGTCCGGCACCGGCGCGACCGCGACACCCGCGATGCCGTCGAGATTGGCGAGCACACCCTCGACCTCGATGACGGCGATATTCTCGCCCGAGCGGCGCACGATGTTCTTCTTCCGGTCGACGAAGAACAGCGAACGATCGTCGCCTTCGCTCACCACATCGCCGGTGTGGAACCAGCCGCCCTCCCATGCTTCGTGGGTCGCCGCCTCGTCCTTCAGGTACTCGGTGAAGAAGCCGCGCCGGGGCGCGTCGCCTTTCTGGCGCACCAGCAGTTCGCCGGCCGTACCGCGCGCGACGTCGGCGCCGGCGTCATCCACGATGCGATAGTCCATGTCCGGCCCGGCGCGGCCGATGCAGCGTTGGCCGACATGGCGCGGCCCGCCCACCGTAGAGGTGACGGCACCCGCCCCTGTCTCGGTCATCGCCCAGGCCTCGATCAGCGGAAAGCCGAAGCGGCGCTCGAAATTCTCCTGATGGCGCGGATCGACACCGGCCCCGAACCCGAAGCGCACGCTGTGCGTGGTATCGGCATCCTCTGTCTCGAGCTGCAACAGGATCGCCGGCATCACGCCCAGGTAATGGATCACGGTCGCGCCGCTATCCGCGACGGTGCGCCACCAGCGCCGCGCATGGAAGCGGTCGAGCGGCACCACCGCGCCGCCGGTCAGCAGCATCCCCACGACCGTGCAGCCGAGCGCATTCATGTGGAACATCGGCAGCGGGGTGAGCACGGTCTCGCGCTCGCCCATCGCGGCCTCGCCGCCCTGCGTGACGTACCACTCGGCGATGCGCAGGAAATAGTCGTTCGAGAGCGCGCAGCATTTCGGCTTGGCGGTGGTGCCCGAGGTGAACAGCAGCGCGCAGGCATCGTCGCGCTCGGCGCTCTGGCGCATGACGCGCACGCGGCAGCGCGGCGGCGTCTCATCCGGCGCGACGATGCGCGCACTGCCGCTCGCCGCGCGGATCAGCGCATGCGTCTCGGCCAGCGCGACCGCGAGATCCGGCTCGGCGATCGAGAGCTGATAGGCGAGATCGTCGGCACGCAGTTCCGGATTGATCGGCATGATCGCGACACCGAGCGCGTTGAGCGCGAGCCAGTGCCAGAAGAACTCGGGCCGGTTCTCCATGAGCAGCGCCACGCAGGCGCCATGGCCGTAGCCCGCCGCCGCATAACCGGCCCGCAGCGCCTCGACGCGCGCGAGCGCCTCGCCGTAGGAATACGCAAAGCCGTCCGGCGCATAGGACAGCTCGGCCGACGCCGGCGCACGCAGAAACACCGCGTCCGGCCGCACGGCCTGTGCCTTCAGCGCGTCGTACGGCGACGCCAGTTCGCCTGTCCGTTGCAACAACAGCGGCATCAAACGGTCCAAACTCAACGCAGCCCGTCTTGACCTGCGTTCGCCTCTTTATTCTATGCTCAATCCACGACCGCAAGGCAGGGGGTTTCATGGCCGTCCACCCGATGCACGGGCCGAACAAGTTCAAGCTCGGCGTCTTCTCGATGAACTCGGACGGCGGGCTGACGCTCACCAAGGTGCCGGAGCGCTGGCCGGCGGTCTGGAGCGAAATCGTGGAGGTCTCGCAACTGGCGGATCGCGCCGGCTTCGAATTTTTGCTGCCGATCGCGCGCTGGAAAGGCTTCGGCGGCGAGATGAACAGCCGCGAGTGGTCGTACGAGACCCTGACGCATGCGGCGGCGCTCGGCGCGGTAACGAAAAACATCGCGGTGTTCGCCACCGTGCACGTGCCGATGGTGCATCCGGTGTTCGCCGCCAAGGCGCTGACCACCATCGACCACGTGTCGAACGGCCGCGCCGGGCTGAACATCGTGTGCGGCTGGAATCCCGAAGAATTCGGCATGTTCGGGCTCGCGCTGATCGAGGAGCGCTACGAGCAGGGGCTCGAGTGGTTCGAGATC
>DATEKY010000837.1:0-3525 GCA_035277225.1 Xanthobacteraceae bacterium | reverse complement strand
TCGGAGCGCAACTACACCAACTACTGCAACCGCGACCTGCAGAAGCAGTTCGACGCGCAGTCGGTCGAGACCGACGTGGCGAAGCGCAAGAAGCTGGTGTGGGAGATCGACAAGAAACTGCAGGAGGACGTGGCGCGGCCGATCCTCTATCACTCGCGCCAGGGCACCTGCTGGCAGCCTTACGTGAAGAACGTCACGATCATGCGCAACAGCTCGTACAACGGCCACCGCTACGAAGACGTGTGGATGGACAAGTAGGCAGAGTGAGCCGTCACCCTGAGGTGCGAGCCGCGCTTGCGGCGAGCCTCGAAGGGCGACGGCGTTGCTCGTTGCCATCCTTCGAGGCCCGCGCCAAAAGCGCGTTTACGCGCGTCTTAGGACGCGCTATGGCGCGGGCACCTCAGGATGACGGCGGAGTTGGCGCCAACAGTCAGGAGAAAATCTTGGCAGCCTACCTGATCAGGCGCTTCCTCCTGATGCTGCTGACGCTGTTCGGCATCTCGGTGGTGGTGTTCGTGCTGCTGCGCATCGTGCCCGGCAACATCGCCGACATCCTGTTTTCCGCCGCCGGCATGATCAACCCGGAGGAGAAGCTCGAGATCGAACGCCAGCTCGGTCTCGACAAGTCGCTGGTCGTCCAATACGTCCAGTGGATCGGCGGCCTCGCGCACGGCGACCTCGGCTATTCCTACGTGTCGGAGAAGCCCGCGCTGCAGGAGATCCTGCCGCGCCTGCCGATCTCGGCCAAGCTCGCCGGCATGGCGCTCGCCTTCGCCATCCTGTTCGGCATTCCGCTCGGCGTCATCTCGGCGGTGCGGCAGAACACGCCGCTCGACTATGTGCTGCGCGTCGTGTCGCTGAGCGGCCTGTCGCTGCCGTCGTTCTGGCTCGGACTGCTGATCCTGATGGCGTTCGTCCAGTACACCGGCTGGATTCCGATCTACACCAACCCGCCGAAGACGCTGTGGGAGGAGTTGCTGCTGCTCAGCATTCCGGCGGCCGCGGTCGGCTTCCGCTCCTCCGCGCTGATGATGCGGCTCACGCGCTCCTCGATGCTCGAGGTGCTGCGCCAGGACTACATCCGCACCGCGCGTGCGAAAGGCGCGTCCTACGCCAAGGTGAATTTCGTGCACGCGCTGCGCAACGCGGTGCTGCCGATCGTCACCATCGTGGGCATCGAGGCCGCGTTCCTGGTCGGCGGGCTGATCGTGACCGAGACCGTGTTCAACATTCCGGGCGTCGCGCGCTTCCTGGTCGAGGCGATCAAGTGGCGCGACTACCCGATCGTGCAGAACCTCGTGATGTTCATCGCGGTGTGCGTCGTGTCGATCAATTTCCTGATCGACATGGCCTACCTCGCGCTCGACCCGCGCATCGCCTACGAGAAATAGCATGGCGGCAATCGACAGCGCAGACGAAACCCGCCGGCCGCGCGAAAGCGTTCTCGCGGCGCTCGGCTTCTACGTGCGGCGCTATCCGCTCGGCGCGGCCGGCGCGGTGATCGTGACGACGTTCGTGCTGATGGCGATCTTCGCGCCCTGGATCACCCAGTTCGATCCGACCCTGACCAATCCGCGCTCCTCGCTCGCCGTCCCGGGCGGCGCGCATCCGCTCGGCGCCGACTTCATGGGCCGCGACATGTGGAGCCGCATCGTCTACGGCGCGCGCATCTCGCTCGCGGTCGGCATCGGGTCGACCGGGCTCGGCTGCCTGTTCGGCGTCACCATCGGGCTCACCTCGGGCTATTTCGGCGGCTGGTACGACCTGATCGTGCAGCGCCTGATGGACATGATGCAGTCGCTGCCGCTGCTGGTGATGGCGCTGGTGATGACCGCGGCGCTCGGGCCGTCGCTGACCAACACCATCATCGCGATCTCGATCCCGCTGGTGCCGAGCGTCGCGCGCGTGATCCGTTCCAACACGTTGATGCTGCGCGAGATGCCGTTCGTCGAGGCGTCGCGCGCCGTCGGGATGAACGAGTTCGCGATCGCGATCCGCCACGTGCTGCCGAACACCTTGGCGCCGCTGATCGTGCTCGCGACCGCGCAGCTCGGCTCGACCATCCTGGTGGAAGCCGCGCTCTCGTTCCTCGGCCTCGGCGTGCCGGAGCCGCATCCCTCTTGGGGGCGGATGCTGTCGGAGTCGGCGGCCGAATACGTGCGCGTGGCGCCGTGGCTGGTGATCTTCCCCGGCGCCGCGATTTCGCTCGCGGTGTTCGGCACCAATCTGCTCGGCGATGCGCTGCGCGACATCCTCGATCCGCGGCAGCGCGACTGATGCAGGTGCAAGCCGAGACCCGTACCGACGTGCTGCTCGATGTCGCGGACCTGCGCACCTATTTCTTCCTGCGTCACGGCATTTTGAAAGCAGTCGACGGCGTGAGCTTCCAGTTGAAGCCGCACGAGACGCTGGCGATCGTCGGCGAATCCGGTTGCGGCAAGTCGATGACCGCGCTGTCCCTGATGCGGCTGATCCCCGACCCGCCTGGCAAGATCGTCGCCGGCTCGGTGAAGCTCGCGGGACAGGACCTGATCGCGCTCGACGAGGCCGCAATGCGGCGCGTGCGCGGCAAGGACGTCTCGATGATCTTCCAGGAGCCGATGACGTCGCTCAATCCGGTGATGACGGTCGGCAATCAGATCGCCGAGGCGCTGCTGCTGCATGAGGGCTTGAGCCGGCGAGATGCGCTGCGCCGCGCGGTCGAGATTTTGAAGCTGGTGCGTATTCCCGAGCCGGAGCAGCGGCTGAAGGAATATCCGCATCAGCTTTCGGGAGGCATGCGCCAGCGCGTGATGATCGCGATGGCGCTCGCCTGCAATCCGAAAGTGCTGATCGCGGATGAGCCGACCACTGCACTCGACGTGACGATCCAGGCGCAGATCCTCGACATCATCCTCGACCTGCAGAAGAAGCTCGGCACTGCGCTCATTCTCATCACGCACGACCTCGGCGTCGTGGCCGAGACCGCGCAGCGCGTGATCGTGATGTACGCCGGCAAGAAGGTCGAAGAGGCGCCGGTCGGCGAGTTGTTCGCGCGCCCGCTGCATCCCTACACCCACGGGCTGATGGCCTCGATCCCGCGGCTCGAGCTGATGCGCAGCGGACGCGAGGCGAAGCAGCGGCTGCAGGAGATCAAGGGGATCGTTCCGGCGCTCACCAACCTGCCGCCGGGCTGCTCGTTCGCGCCGCGCTGTCCGTTCGCGGACGACCGCTGCCGCAAGGAGGCGCCGGCGTACGAGCAGAAGCGCCCGGCTCACTGGGCCGCCTGCTGGCATTCGGAGCGGCTGTACGGAGCGGCCCATGGCTGAGCCGCGCACCGTGCTGGAGGTGAAGGACCTCAAGAAGCATTTCCCGATCAAAAAAGGCCTGCTGCGGCGAACCGCCGGCTACGTCTACGCGGTCGACGGCGTATCGCTGACAATCCGTGCGGGCGAGACGCTCGGGCTGGTCGGGGAATCCGGCTGCGGCAAGTCCACGGTCGGGCGCGCGATCCTGCGGCTGGTCGAGCCGACCGCCGGCAGCATC
>DATEKY010000836.1:0-8282 GCA_035277225.1 Xanthobacteraceae bacterium | reverse complement strand
GGCGACTACGCCAATCCGCGCGTGCGCGACGCCTATGCGCGCGCCATTGCGGCGGCGAAGAAGCACGGCAAGCATGTCGGCGTCGGCGGGCTGGCGTCGCAGCCGCAGCTCACCGCCGAATTCGTCAAGATGGGCGCGCGCTACGTCTCGACCGGCACCGATCTGGGGTTCCTGCTGTCGGCCGCAACCGCGAGCGCGAAGCAGGTGCGGGGGCTGCAGATATAGCCGGGCTGTCATTCCGGCCGAGCGCAGCGAGGGCCGGAATCCATAACCACGACTGCTTCGCTTCAATCGATAGCCGTGCTGACTTTCTCGTCCCGTGGCTATGGATTCCGGGCTCGCCGCTTCGCGGCGCCCCGGAATGACAAGGTGCACTGGCACGCTCCCCGCTTCCCCGCTAAGCTTCTCCCAGAAAACCACGAAGGGGACCTCCATGCACAAACTGCTCCTGACCGCGGCCGCGACGGCTATCGGTCTTGCACTCGCCGCCGCGCCCGCCGCCGCGCAGACGCTCGACAAGATCAAGCAGCGCGGCGTCATCGTCGTCGGCAGCAAGGCCGACTACAAGCCGTTCGGGTTCCGCGATCCGTCGGGCGCGATCGTCGGCTTCGAGCCGGACATCGCGAAGCTCGTGGCGGAGAAGCTCGGCGTGAAGCTCGAGATCGAGCCGGTGGTCTCGTCGAACCGCATGCAGTTCCTGCAGCAGGGCAAGATCGACCTGATGATCGCCACCATGAACGACAAGCCGGACCGCCGCCAGGTCGTCGGCATCATCGAGCCGCTGTACTACGCGTCCGGCGTCAGCGTGCTCGGCAACAAGAAGGCGGCGCTGAAGACCTGGGAACAGCTGAAGGGCCAGAAGGTCTGCGGCATTCAGGGCGCCTGGTACAACAAGCCGGTCGCCGAGAAGTATGGCGCCGACATCGTCGCGTTCAAAGGCCAGACCGAAGCGGAAGTCGCGCTGCAGCAGGGCAACTGCATCGGCTGGGTCTATGACGACACCGCGTTCGCCGAGCGGCTCGCCGATCCGAAGTGGTCGGGCTTCGAGATGACCCTGCCGACCATCATGGAAGAGCCGTGGGGACTCGCCGTGAAACTCGAGGAGCGCGAGGGCGCCTGGGGCAAGTTCATGGCGGCGGCGCTGGAGGACTGGCACCGCACCGGCAAGCTGATCGAGCTCGAGAAGAAGTGGGGCATCCAGGCCTCCGCGTTCCTCAAGCAGATGCACGAGAAGTACTCGAAGAAGGGGTCGTGAGGCCGTTGCGCCGCTCTCTCGGTTTTTCCCTCTCCCCGCTTGCGGGGAGAGGGTGGCGAGCAGCGCAGCTGCGAGCCGGGTGAGGGGCACTTGCGAATATCGCGCATGTTTCAAGCAGCCCCTCACCCGCCTCGCTTCGCTCGAAAGCCGACGCTTCGCGTCGGCGTTCTTCCTCGCGAAGAACGGCCGCCGAAGGCGCCCTATGCTCTCCCCGCAGGCGGGGAGAGGTAAGGACCGCGCGCGTGGCGCTTGATTTCCAACCCGTCTGGGACTGGTTCCGGGTGCTCCACGAGACATCCGGTATCAAGCTCACCATCTTCTATGACAGCTTCGACCGCTGGCGTTTCTTCAACGGCTTCCTGACGTCGGTGCGCCTGATGGGCGTCTGCCTCGTCGCCAGCGTCGTCATCGGCGTGGTCGGCGCCTGGATCCAGGGGTCGCGGCTGCGCGCGCTGCGGCTGGTCACGCAGGGCTACATCCAGTTCTTCCGCAACACTCCGCCGCTGGTGCAGCTCTATTTCTTCTACTTCGCGCTCGGCTCCTATCTGAAGGTGACCACCGGCAACGGCATGTCGGTCCCGATCGTGTCGAATTTCACCTGGGCGGCGATCTGCCTGTCGTTCTACGCCGGCGCGTTCAACGTCGAGATTTTCCGCGCCGGCATCGAGGCGGTGCCGCGCGAGACCATGGAGGCGGCGGAAAGCCTCGGCTACAGCCGGCTCAAGGCCTACGCCTACGTGATCCTGCCGCTCGCCTTCCGCATCAGCCTGCCGGCGCTCAACAACAACCTGGTCAACCTGGTGAAGACCACCACGATCGCCTATGCGATCGCGGTGCCGGAGATGCTTTATGTCGCGAACCAGATCTGGTCCGACGAATCGAACGTTCCTGAGATGATGAACGTGCTGCTGATCGTCTACGTCTCGCTGGTCGGCATTCTCGTGTGGGTGATGGGGCGCTGGGAGCGGGCCTTGCGCGTTCCGGGATACATGCCGGCATGATCGCGAACCGCTCGGACATGGCCGTGCTGAAGCCGTTTCGATTGCCGGCGGGCGAACCGTGGCGCTTCAGCATTTGGCACGGCGTGGCGCTGCTGGTCATCCTCGCCGTTGCGATCGGCATCGGCGAAGCGCAGGCGCAAGCCGCGGCCGGCAAGCCCGGCATCATCGCGACGATGATCAAGTGGACGCCGCTGCTGCTGCAGGGTTTCGCCCTCAACATCGCGATGAGCTTCCTCGCGATGGCGATCGGCACCGTGGTCGGCGTGCCGCTCGGCCTGGCGCAGATCTCGCTGCTGCCGCCGATCCGCGGCTCATCGTGGTTCGTGACGCAGTTCTTCCGCAACTCGCCGTGGCTGGTGCTGTTGTTCTACTGCATGCTGCTGCTGCCGTTCGAGGTGCGCATCGGCGACACCATCGTGCCGCTGCCCGGCTGGTTCAAATCCACCATCGGGCTGTCGCTGCCGGTAATGGCGAACGTCTCGGAACTGGTGCGCGGCGCGGTGCGCTCGATTCCCTACGGGCAATGGGAAGCCGCCGAATCGCTCGCGATGTCGCGCCGCCAGACGCTGTGGATGATCATCCTGCCGCAATGCGTGAAGCGGATGACGCCGCCGTGGATGAACCTCTACGCCATCCTCACCGTCGCGACGCCGCTCACCTCCGTGGTGGGGGTGAGCGAGGCGATGACCCTGACCGGCGATATCCTGTCGTCGGAGGCGCGCACCGAGCTGCTGGTCCCGATGTATCTCTATCTGTTGCTGTTCTTCTTCCTCTATTGCTATCCGATCGCGCGCGCGACCATCGCGCTCGAAAAGCGCTTCCAGGTGCGATGATGGTTTGGACCGCGGATCAGCCGATCGTCAGGCTCAAGGACGTGCACAAGTCGTTCAACGCGCTGACGGTGCTGAAGGGCATTTCGCTCGACGTGATGAAAGGCGAGGTGATCTGCATCATCGGACCGTCGGGCTCCGGCAAGTCGACGCTGCTGCGCTGCGTCAACGCGCTGGTGCCGATCGACCAGGGCTCGATCACGGTCGAGGGTCAGGAGGTGAACGATCCGAAGCTCGACAAGCTGGCGCTGCGCCGCAAGGTCGGCATGGTGTTCCAGCAGTACAATCTGTTTCCGCACAAGACCGCGCTGGAAAACGTCATGATGGCGCCGGTCCACGTGCTCAAGCGCGACCGCAAGGAGGTCGAGGCGCAGGCGCTCGCGCTGATCAAGAAGGTGCGCTTGGAAGGCAAGGAGCAGGTCTATCCCGGTGAGTTGTCGGGCGGCCAGCAGCAGCGCATCGCGATCGCGCGCAGCCTCGCGATGAATCCCGACGTGATGCTGTTCGACGAGGTGACCGCCGCGCTCGATCCCGAGACCGTCAAGGGCGTGCTGGTGACGATCCGCGAGCTCGCCGAAGACGGCATGACCTGCATGATCGTGACGCACGAAATGGGCTTCGCGCGCGAGGTCGCCAATCAGGTCTATTTCACCGACGGCGGGCTGTTGGTCGAGCACGGCCCGCCGAAGGAGTTTTTTGCGAGCCCGCGCGATCCGCGGACGAAGCAGTTCCTGGATCAGATTTTGTGAGTGGGGTTATCCCTCCCCCGAAGGGGGAGGGTGGCCGAGCGCAGCGAGGCCGGGTGGGGGCTTACGCGAGAACCCCACCCGTCACCGCGATGCTTCGCATCGCGGCGCCACCCTCCCCGAAGACGGGGAGGGATCGGAGAGATCAAAGCCTCTCTACTCCGCCTTCAGCCCAAGCTTGCGGATCAGCGCGCCCCAGCGATCGGTCTCGTTCTTCATATAGGCGGTGAGCTCTTCGGGCGTGGTGGCCATCAGCTCGATCGCGGCAAGCCGATCGCCCATCCCCGGCAGCGCCATGATGCGCTTCATCTCGGTGTTGAGCTTCTCGATGATCGGCTTCGGCGTGCCGGCCGGCGCCAGCAACCCGTACCACTCGTTCGCCACGATATCGAAGCCCTGCTCCTTGAACGTCGGGATCTCCGGCACCGACGCGTAGCGCGTGTCGGATGAGACTGCGATCGCCTTGATCTGCCCGGCCTTGTACACCTGCAGGGCCTGCGCGACCGTTGCGAAGCTGAGCGGCAGATGACCCGCGATCAGGTCCGTCATCGCCGGCGTGCCGCCGCGATAGACGATGTGCTGCATGTCGAGGCCGGTCAGCACCTTGAGCTGCTCGCCGATGAGGTGCGTCATGGTGCCGATGCCGCCCGATCCGAAATTCAAAGTCTGCGACTTCGCCTTGCCGAGCTCGATCAGCGACTTCACGTCCTTGGCCGGAAAGGACGGGTGGGTGAAGAGAACGACCGGCGTGCGCGCGAGCAGCGCAATCGGCTCGAAGTCCTTGATGCCGTCGTAAGGCACCTTCGACTGCAGCGAGGGGTTGGTCGCATGCGTGCTGACGGCGATCAGCAGCGTGTAACCGTCCGGCGGTGCGGTGGCGACCGACTGCGTGCCGATCATGTTGGCGGCGCCGGGCCGGTTCTCCACCAGGACCGGCACGCCCCAGCCTTCGTTCATGCGCTGCGCGAGCAGCCGCCCGAGCGTGTCGACCGAGCCGCCCGGCGCGAACGGCACGACGATGCGGATCGGCTTGTCCGGATATTTCTCGGCCGACTGCGCGAATGCGTCGAAAGGCACGAGCAGGCTCGCTGCGGCAAGCGCCGCGATCAGGAATTTGCGCACGGCTCTAGCTCCCGTTGAGATCGTGGACTTCGGGGAAGAACAGGTCCTTCCACGACTTCGGCGCTTCCTTCAGCGAACCGACCGAATGCATGAACGTCGCGTATTTCATCGTGTTGAGCGGCTCCATGGTCCATTTCACCTGCGGGCCCGAGATCACCGCCGTCACCTTGTCGAGCGGCAACTTCGACTTCACGTCCGCGATCCAGTAGCCGGCGGCTTTCTGGCGGTCCTTGTCGACGATGCCGGTTGCCTCCTTCAGCGCGGCGATCAGGGCCTTGTAGAGCACCGGGTTCTTCTCGCGGAAGCGGGCGCTCGTCCACGCCACCGTGAAGGTGTGCGGGCCGTCCATCACGTCGAACGAATTCAGGATGGTGCGGATCCCGGGCTTCTCCAGTTGCTGCTGCTGGAACGGCGGTACCCCGAACACGTTGTTGATCTCGCCCGAGCCCGACAGCAGCGCGATGGTCGCATCCGGCGGCGACATCGACACGGTGAGCGGATCGAGCCTGAAGAAGTTCTTCTCGCCCCACTGCTTGGCGGCGGCCATCTGCAACGTCACCGCCTGCACCGACACCTTCACGGCCGGAACCGCGATGCGGTCCGAATCCTTCAGGTCGGTGATCGACTTGATGTTGTCGCTGCGGGTGTTCAGGAGAAACGGCTGCGCCGACAGCGCCGAGATGCCCTTCACCTCGTTCGCGGCGCCGCGCGTCCGGTTCCAGATCGTGAGCAGGCCGGGCACGCCACCGGCCACGATGTCGACTGAGTCCGAGATCAGCGCGTTGTTCATCGCGTCCGGGCCGTTGAACGTCGCCCAGGTGATCTTGACGTCCTTCAGGCCGAGTGCCGCCGCGTGCTTCTCCAACAGCTTCTCGTGCTCCATCACGTTGAACTGCAGGTAGCCCATCGAAAACTGGCGCGCGATGCGGATTTCCTGCGCCTGCGCGGCGAGCGGCACGGCCGCGAATGCAGCGACAGCCAGCAGGATGCTGAATCGTTTCATGACGTCTCCTCGTTGCACGCGTTCTTCTTGTGACCCCTGCCGCGCCCGGCGCGAAAGCTAGGGCCTTGCGCTGCGGTGGGCAAGTTCGTTAGCGTCGCGGCGCTCACGGGAAACGCCAAGGATAATCAGGAATGGACGGACTGCCGCTGGCCGGCATCACGATCATCGAGTTCTGCCACAGCGTCGCCGGCCCCTACGCAGCCTCGATCCTCGCCGACCTCGGCGCCGACGTCATCAAGGTGGAAGCGCCCGAGACGGGCGACTACGCGCGTGACTGGGGACCGCCTTTCGCGCACGGCACCGCCACGTTGTTCCATGTGCTCAACCACAACAAGCGCGGGATGGCGCTCGACCTGCGCGACGGCGTGACCTGCGACCGGCTGAAGGCGTTCATCGTCGAACATGCCGACGTCGTGATCCAGAACATGCGGCCGGGCGCGATCGACAAGCTTGGTCTCGGCGCGCAAGCGCTGCGCGAGGCGAAGCCCTCGCTCATCTATTGCGACCTCGGCGCCTACGGCCGTACCGGGCCGCTGCGCGAGCGGCCGGGCTACGATCCGCTGATGCAGGCGCATGGCGGCATCATGAGCGTCACCGGCGTCGATGGTGGCGAGCCGGTGCGCGTCGGCGTGTCGATCGTCGATCAGGGCGCCGGCATGTGGGCCGCAATGGGAATTCTGGCGGCGCTCAACCGCCGCCATGTGACCGGCGAGGGTTGCCACGTCTCGACCTCACTGTTCGAGACCGCGATCGGCTGGATGGCGCCGCATGTCGGCGGCTATCTGTCGGGAGGCGCGATGCGCCGTCCGCTCGGCTCCGGCGTCACCGAGATCGTGCCGCATCAGGCGTTCCCGACCGCGGACGGCCACATCATGGTGGCGGCCGGCAACGACAATCTGTTCCGCGCGCTGTGCGGCGCGATCGGGATGACGTTCGCGCGCGACGAACGCTTCGCCACCAACTCGAAGCGCGTCGAGAACCGCCGCGTGCTGATCCCGATGCTGGAAGCTATTTTCCGCAGCAGGCCGAGCGCGGACTGGCAAGCGCGGCTGGACGAAGCCGGCGTACCGGCGGCGCCGATCGAGAACGTCGCGCAGGTGATCGCGTCGCCGCAGACCGCAGCGCTCGGCATCCTGCAGAAGGCGCCGGACCTCGACATGACGCTCACCGGCCTGCCGCTCGAATTCGACGGCGTGCGTCCGCCCTATCGCTTCTCGGCGCCGAAGCTCGGCGAGCACAATTCGCTTTTGGAACCCGATTCGAATCCGCGCAAGAAGGCCGCCTCATGAAGGACCTGAAGTACCAAACCCTCGCGCTGGAGCAGCCCTCCGAGCACCTGCTGGTCGTGCGGATCAACCGCCCCGAGGTGCGCAACGCGATCTCGACCCAGGTCGGCCTCGACATGCTCGACGTGTTCTCGCGCTTCCAGGCGCCGCACGACTTTCGTTGCGTGGTGCTGACCGGCACCGGCGACAAGGCGTTCTGCGCCGGCGGCGACCTGAAAGAGCGCCACGGCATGACCGACGAGCAATGGATGGCGCAGCACGCGATCTTCGAGCGCATGACCTTGGCGCTGATGGACTGTCCGATCCCGGTGATCGCGGCGGTGAACGGCGCGGCGTTCGGCGGCGGTTGCGAGATCACGCTCACCTGCGATTTCGCCTATGCGAGCACCAATGCGCGTTTCGCGCTGACCGAGATCACATTGGGCATCATGCCGGGCGCCGGCGGCACCCAGTTCCTGCCGCGCGCGGTCGGCTCGCGGCGCGCCAAGGAGATCATTTTGACCGGCAGGCCGTTCTCGGCGCAGGAGGCGCTCGAGTGGGGCGTGGTGAACAAGCTCTGCGCGCCCGAGAAGCTGATGGAAGAAACGCTCGCGACCGCGCAGACGATCTGCGACAACGCGCCGATCTCGGTGCGGCAGGCCAAGCGTTCCATGCATTTCGGCATGCAGATGGATATCCGTTCGGCACTGTTCTTCGAGATCGACGCGTATAATAAGATGGTCTCGACCGAGGACCGCCACGAGGGCGTGCGCGCCTTCAACGAGAAGCGCAAGCCGAAGTTCAAAGGCAAGTAAGAAGGAGAAGGCAAATGGCCGAATTCATCGAAGTCCGCGAGGTCGGCCTGCGCGACGGGATCCAGAGCATCAAGACGGTCGTGCCGACCGACATGAAGCTCGCCTGGATCAAGGCCGAAGTCGCGGCCGGGGTGCGCGACATCGAGGTGTGCTCGTTCGTGCCGCCGAAGCTGCTGCCGCAATTCGCCGACGCCGAAGAGGTGACGAAGGCGGCGCTGCAGGTTCAAGGCCTGACCGTTGCGGCG
>DATEKY010000835.1:0-5807 GCA_035277225.1 Xanthobacteraceae bacterium | reverse complement strand
TTCGACATCGTGCTGGCGATGGAAGTGGTCGAGCACGTCACGGATGTGAAGCTGTTTGTTTCGCGTTGTGCCGAAATGGTGAAGCCCGGCGGGCTGATGATCGCCGCCACGATCAACCGCACGCTGAAGAGTTTCGCGCTGGCGATCGTGGGCGCCGACCCGGCCGCCGCCAATATCGAGGCGGCGCGGCTGCACGCGGCGCAGGGCGGGCTGACGATCGACTACCGCGTCACCACCGCGGAGGCGCTGGCCGACGCCGGCGAGCGCTTCGACATCGTGCTGGCGATGGAGGTGGTCGAGCACGTCGCCGACATGAAACTGTTCGTCGCGCGCTGCGCCGAGATGGTGCGCCCGGGCGGACAGATGATCGCGGCCACGATCAATCGCACCCTGAAGAGCTTCGCGCTAGCGGTCGTCGGCGCCGAATACGTGCTGCGCTGGCTGCCGCGCGGCACGCATCAATGGGACAGGTTCGTCACCCCGGACGAGCTCGAGATCGCGATGGAGCGCGCCGGGCTGCGCACCAGCGACGAGCGCGGCGTGATCTACAATCTCATCGCCGACCGCTGGGAGCTCTCGACCGACACCGACGTGAACTACATGGTGCTGGCGGAGAAATGACTTCTTTTCCCTCTCCCCGCGGAAGCGGGGAGAGGGTGGCGAGCGGAGCGAGCCGGGTGAGGGGCTATTTCATTTTGCGCGATTGCCCCTCACCCGCCTCAGACCTTCGGTCTTCGGCACCCTCTCCCCGCAAGGGCGGGGAGAGGGAAAGCGCGGCACCTATGCGCCCCGACACGTTGACCATACGTCGCGGCCACGGCAGTTAACTCCCCATGCTCGACACCTGGCTCTGGGCCATCTTCACCGTGCTGGCCGCCGCCGGTCAGACCGCGCGCAACGCGATGCAGCGCGAGCTGACCGTGAGCCTCGGCACGGTCGGCGCGACGCATGTGCGCTTCCTGTTCGGCTTTCCGTTCGCGCTGCTCTTCCTCGCCGGCGTGGCGCTGTTTTCCGGCGCCGCGCTGCCGCGCCCGTCGGCGAGCTTCATCCCCTGGCTGCTCGCGGGCGCGCTGTTCCAGATCGGTGCGACCGCCACGATGCTGGCCGCGATGGGGCAGCGCTCGTTCGTCGTCGTCGTCGCCTACATCAAGACCGAGCCGATTCAGGTGGCGATCTTCGGCGCGATCTTCCTTGCCGACGTCGTCAGCCTGCCGATGATGGCGGCGATCGTCATCGCGACCGCCGGCGTGGTGGTGATGTCCTTCAAGCCGGGCGGCATGACCGGGGGCATCCGGCCGACGATCATCGGGCTCGTGTCCGGCGGCATGTTCGCCCTCTCGGCGATCGGCTATCGCGGCGCGATCCTCGACCTCGGCCACTCGAACTTCGTGATGGCGGCGACCTTCACGCTCGCGGTCGGCCTCGTGCTGCAGGCCGCGCTGCTGACCGCGTACCTGATGCTGCGCGACCGCGCGGTGCTCACCGCGATCGTTGCGCAATGGCGGCCGTCGCTGTTCGCCGGCCTGATGGGCGCGACCGCGTCGCAGTTCTGGTTCCTGGCCTTTGCGCTCGCGACCGCCGCGAGCGTGCGCACGCTGGCGCTGGTCGAAGTGCTGTTCGCGCAGGCGATCTCGGTGTTCATCTTCGGGCAGAAGACCAGCCCGCGCGAAGGCGTCGGCATCGCGATGATCGTCGCCGGCGTCATCTTGCTGATCTGGTCGCATCCGGCCTGACGTTGGGCGAAGCGTCAAAAGCTCCGCCGCGCGTTCACCAAAAATATACGCTGCGCATTCGGGTCGTTGCATAAAGCGCGGCCGCGCGAGGAGTCGCTTAACAAATTTCTGCCCATGCTGACGTCCGCCAGGCTCCCCAAAGGCGTGGCACACCTTCACGTTACGGCAATCGGCATGGACAGCGCACCTTCACTGCTCGGCGAACTCGAAGCCGCCATCCAGGGCGGCTCGAGCGAACGGCGCGCCGAGATGCTTCGCCGCGTCACCGACCTGTTCGTCGTGACCGCGCCGCGCATCAACGAGGCGCAGACCGGCGTGTTCGACGACGTGTTCGAGCAGCTCACCCGCGAGATCGAGTGGAAGGCGATGCTCGAGCTCTCCGAGCGCATGGCCGACGTGGAGAACGCGCCGGACCGGCTGATCCGCCGCCTCGCGCATGACGACGCGATCGAAATCTCCGGCCCGGTGCTGGAGCGGTCCGACCGCCTCGGCGAAGACGAACTGATCGCCATCGCCCGCACCAAGAGCCAGGCGCACCTTGCGGCGATCGCCGGGCGCGCCAAGCTCGGCGAGCAGGTGACCGGCGTGCTGGTCGAGCGCGGCGACATGATCGTGGCGCGCAAGGTCGCGTCGAACAGCGGGGCGAGCTTCTCGCAGACGTCGCTGCAGAGCCTGGTCGACCGGGCAAGCGACGACGGCGATCTCGCCAGCGCGGTCGCGCGGCGGCGCGAGCTGTCGCCCGCGATGTTCCGCGCCATGCTCGAACGCGCGACCGACCGGGTGCGGACGCGCCTGCTCGACAGCGCGCCGCCTCCGACCGCAAAGCTGATCAACAAGATCCTCGCCGAGGTCTCGCAGACCGTCGAAACCGAGACCGTGCCGAAACGCGACTATGCGGTCGCGCGCGAGATCGTCATGGCGATGCACAAGAAGGAGCAAATCGCGGCGGCGAACCTCGTGCAGTTCGCCAAGGCCGGGAAGCTCGAGGAGATGGCCATCACGCTGTGGCTGCTGACCCGCGTTCCGGTCGAGATCATCGACCGTTTCCTCGACGACCCGACCGACGACCCGATCCTGCTGGTGTGCAAGGCGATCGATCTCGACTGGACGACCACGCTCGCGGTGCTGGCCGCGAAGCTCGGCACGCGCGAGCTGCACGACAGCCGCGCCGAAGAGGCGGAAAGGAAATACCGCAAGCTGTCGATCAGTTCGGCGCAGCGCGTGCTGCGCTTCTGGCAGGCGCGCGAGAAGCTCGCCGCGGCAAGTTAGGAATCGCGCCGCGAGCGCGGTCCACCCTCTCCCCTTGAGGGAGAGGGTCGCCGACGAAGTCGGCGGGGTGAGGGGTCACTTCACTGCACCGGACGAAAGCTCCGCAAGGATGGTTTCAAGAACCCCGCTGGGATTGCGCAAGACATCGTTGTTCCAGAATCGCAGAACGCGATAACCAAGCGCTGCGAGCCGCTTGTCGCGTGCGGCATCCCTTGGGTTTTCTGCGTGCTGACCGCCATCAACTTCGACAATCAGCCGCTCCTCATGGCAGGCGAAGTCGACGATGTAATTCTCGATGGGGACCTGACGTCTGAATTTGGCTGCATCGAGCTGCCTCGAGCGCAACAAGCGCCACAACTTCTTTTCCGCGTCGGTTGCGATGTGGCGCATCGCCTTTGCATGGCGACGGCGATGCTGCGGAACGGGACGATGGTGCGACTCCATCAAGCAACCCCTCACCCGGCGCGCTTCGCGCGCCACCCTCTCCCTCAAGGGGAGAGGGTTGCACCGAGCGCGCGGCGAGACCGCCGCTAATTCCGCTCTTCCGGCAGCACGGGCAGCGGGTGAAACTCGATCCCTTCCTCGTGCAGCTCCTTGGCGTCCTGCGGCGTCGCCTCGCCGTAGATCGAGCGGTGCTCGATCTCGCCGTAATGCATCTTGCGCGCTTCCTCGGGAAACTTCTTGCCGACATTGTCGGCGTTCGCCGTCAGGTGGTCGCGCAGCTCCTTGAGCTTGGCGCGGAACTCCTTCTCCTGCGGCGAGATCATCGCGACCGGCGCGGGCGATGCGGCGGCCGCGGGCGCGGGCGCAGCCTGCTCGGCCGGCGCCACGATCGGCGTGCTCTTGTCCTTGCGCGCGAGGCGCGGCGCCATGATGGCCTTCTCGACCTTGGCCGAGCCGCATTGCGGGCATGAGACGAGGCCGCGCTTCGCCTGCTTGTCATAGGCGGCGGAGTCCTGGAACCAGCTTTCGAACTCGTGACGCCGGTCGCAGACCAGAGTGTAGCGGATCACGCGTCGCCTCCGACCACGTGCAGGTGGGTCGGCTCCGCCATCGGTTCGAGGATCTCGAAGCGCCGCCCGTGCTGCAGCGAGGGAATGCGCCCGCGCGCCACCGCGGCTTCGGCCGGGTCGATGTCGGCGAACACGACGCCGGGCTCGGCGCCGCCTTCCGCGATCACGCGGCCCCACGGATCGACCACGAGCGAATGCCCGTAGGTCGCGCGGCCGTTCTCGTGGTCGCCGCCCTGCGCGGCCGCGAACACGAACGAGCCGTTTTCGATGGCGCGCGCGCGCATCAGCACGTGCCAGTGCGCCTCGCCGGTCTGGCGCGTGAACGCCGAGGGGATCGCCAGATACATCGCGCCGGCTTCGGCGAGGGCGCGATAGAGCGCCGGGAAGCGCAGGTCGTAGCAGATGGTCAGCCCAAGCCGGCCCCAGGGCAGGTCGCTGACCACCGCGAGGTCGCCCGCCCGGTAGCTGCGCGACTCGCGATAGCTCTCGCCGCCCTTCAGGTCGACGTCGAACATGTGGATCTTGTCGTAGCGCGCGACGATATCGCCGCGGCGGTCGATCAGGAACGAACGGTTCGCGGCCTTGTCCGGCGAGACCTTCACGGCGAGCGAGCCGACATGCACGAAAATGCCGAGCGCGCGCGCGAGCTCGCGGAAGGTCGCGAGCGTCGCGTCGTTCTCCTCGGGAACGATGGCGGCGAACAGCTTCTCACGCGACAGCTCCATGATGTTGGTCATCTCGGGCGTCATCACGTAGTCGGCGCCGCCGGCCTTCGCCTCGCCGATCAGTTTGGTGGCGTGGTCGAGGTTCACAGCCGGCGAGCGCGTCGCGCGCATCTGGATCAGGCCGACGCGGAATTTCGAGCTGCCGTTCATCGGATGTCCCCGTGCATGGACTTGATCCGGGATGGAAACCGGTTTTCGGACGAGATCATGCACCAATAAAAGCTATTGCGCGAGCATTGCATCGAGCTTGCCTTGCTCCTCGAGCGCATACAGCTGGTCGCAGCCGCCGACATGGGTGTCGCCGATGAAGACCTGCGGAAACGTGCTGCCGCCATTCGCCCGCTCGATCATCTCGTTGCGCAGCTCGCGGTTGCCGGTCGCGTTGATTTCCTTGAAAGCCACGCCCTTGCGCTTCAGGAGCTCCCGTGCCGCATCGGAGTAGTAGCAGAAATCGCGCGTGTAGATCACCACCTCGGTCATGGAACGCCTGACAAGTCCTTAATTTTGCGAAGCCACTATATGGGCGTTCTCGCAGCGTCAACAACCCGGGCGAAGACCAGCACGTCGACCTGGCGCGCGCCGGCCCGCAGCAGCGCGCGGGCGCAGGCGTCCGACGTCGCGCCGGAGGTGAGCACGTCGTCGATCAGGATGAGGCGGCGTCCGGCGACCTCAGGCCGCGCGTCGGGCGCGACCTTGAAGGCGCCCTGCACGTTGGTGGCGCGATCCCGGCGCGACAGCCCGACCTGCTGCGCCGTCGCCTTGACGCGCCTGAGCGCCTTGTGCGCGACCGCGATGCCGCTCTCGCGCGCGATCTGTTCGGCAAGCGCGGCCGACTGGTTGAAGCGCCGCGTCCACAGCCTGCGCCAGTGCAGCGGCACCGGCACCAGCGCATCGGCGTCGCCGAGCAGCTCGTGGCCGGCGCGGATCATCCAGCGCCCGATCATCGGCGCGAGATCCATCCGGTCGCCGTACTTCAGGGCGTGCACCAGCTTGCGCGCGACGTCGTCGTAGCGCACCGCCGCGCGGGCGCGATTGTAGGCGGGCGGATCGGCGATCGCCTGCATCGA
>DATEKY010000834.1:0-2537 GCA_035277225.1 Xanthobacteraceae bacterium | reverse complement strand
ACGTCGCCGACGCGCATCGCCTGGATGAAGGTCATCGCCTCGACCACGACCGTCACGACACGGCCCTGCGCGCGCTCGACGCCCGCGATGCCGCCGGCCTGGTCCATGTGCGCCATCACCCAGCCGCCGAAGATGTCGCCGTTGGCATTGGTGTCGGCCGGCATCGCGATGGTGCGCACGGTGAGTTCGCCGCGCGGCCGGTCATTCGTGTCTGACATGCGTTGCCCCAAACGACTCGCGAAGTGATGGCGGGGAATTCGCGGCTTCGCAAGACTGAACCGAACCGGCGCAGGCCGCGACTAACACCCAATCCCTTCCCTCGCGCGTCGTCCGCGCAGTCCCGCCTCACAGCCGAAGCCCCAAGAAATCCCTAAAGGAAAGCTCATGATAGATCCGACACGGAGAAGCCTGCTGCGAGCGGGCGCATTCCTGATCGTCTCCACCGCTCCGGCGCTCGCGCAGGGCAACCAGAAGACCACCAGCCTGTTCAAGGTCATCTCCGTGAAGGATGAAGTCGTGATCGGTCTCTCGGCCGACGAGTTGGCCGCCCTCGGCGGCAGCGACGCCGGCGCGGTCGCGAAGGCGCTCGCGTCGAAAGGCACGCTCACGGTGTGGCAATACGCGGTGCGCAAGGCCGCGAATGGCGACCTCGAACAGGCGCCGCGCGCGAAAATCGGCGTGCTGGCGCATGACTCGCTGCGCGTCGAGCCTTACGTAACGCCGCTGAAGATCATCGCACACGACTAGCGGCTCTGCGCGTCCCGCATTCATCCTGTGCGGCCCCGTAACGGGGCCGCGATTGCATTGCGCGTGCATTCCTCCTACATAGGCCGCGATTCCGACGCGGGGCGCGCCCGAAACATTGGCCGGACAGCGGCAAAAAGGGAAACAACATGGCGCGCAAACCGACCGCCCGCACCGAATACGTGCTGTTCAACGTCTATTACGAAGACGGCACGCAGCGCTCCAACCGCCGGGTTCCCGCCGAGATCCTCGGCGGCATCGACGGCGACGAGCCCGCGCGCACGCTGATCGAAGAGCAGGACCGCGAGATCAGCGAGAAGTCCGGCATGGCGCCGAACGTGATCAACCGGATCGTGCGTGTCGACGACGACGTGAAGCAGCGCGAACGCGATACCCGCCGCGCGAGCGAGCGCCGCGCCGCGCGCTGAGGGTTACGCCGGCACGCTCTTCGCGAGAAACTCCACCGCCGCCTGCGCGCCGCCCTTGCCGTGCGGCAGGCCGAGCGCGCCGAGCGCCATCTCGACCACGCTGAGCGTCCCCAGGATCATCGGCGCGTTGACGTGGCCCATGTGGGCGATGCGGAAGCCCTTGCCTTCCGAGTTGCCGAGCGCGCGGCCGAGCACCACGCCGCATTTCTCGCGGCAGTAATCGACGAGCGGCTGCGCACTGTCGCCGTTGCGCGTGACGATCGCCGTCACGGTGTCGGAGCGCTCCTCCGCCTCGGAGGCGTTGAACGCGATCGCCTGCCCCTCGGCCCAGGCGCCGACCGCGCGGCGCGTGGCTTCCGCCAGCAGCCGGTGACGATGAAACACCGCCTCGAGTCCTTCGGCGAAGATCATGTCGAGCGCGGCGCGCAATCCGAACAGCAAATGCTCGGGCGGCGTGCCGCAATATTTGTGGTAGTGCGCCTCGCCCTCGCGGAACGTCCAGTCCCAATAGGGCGTGACCAGATCGGCGGTCTTGTGCGCCTCGCGCGCGCGTGGGCCCGCGGCGGTGAAGCCGAGGCCGGGCGGCGTCATCAGACCCTTCTGCGAGCCCGCCATCGCGAGGTCCACGCCCCAGGCGTCCATCTCGAACGGCATGCAGCCGAGCGAGGCGACGGTGTCGACCAGCAGCAGCGCCTCGTGCCCCGCGGCCCGCACCGCCTCGCCGATCGCCTTGATGTCGTTGACGACGCCCGACGCGGTGTCGATCTGCGCCACGAGTATCGCCTTGATCTCGCCCTTCGCGTCCGCCTTCAGCCGCGCCTCTACCGCGTCGGGCTTCACGGCGCGGCGGAAATCGCCGGGCAGGATCTCCACCTCGCAGCCGAGCACGCCGGCGGCCTCGCCCCAGCCGATCGCGAAGCGCCCGCTTTCGAGCACCAGCACCTTGTCGCCGCGCGACAGCACGTTGGTCAGCGCGGCTTCCCAGGCGCCGTGGCCGTTCGCCGCGTAGATGTAGCTGCGCCCCTTGGTCTGGAAGATCTTCGAGAGGTCGGCGAGCAGCCCGTCGGTCAGCGCGACCAGCGGCCCGGAATAGAGGTCGACCGCCGGCCGCTGCATGGCGGCGAGCACGGCATCCGGGATCACGGTCGGCCCGGGGATCGAGAGGAATTCACGGCCGGCGGCAAGCGACATGGACGATCTCGTGCAAGATTGAATATCTGCCGCCGTGCCTAGCACGTTTCGGCGCGCTGTCAGATCAATCAAATTGACTGATGGATCAAGTGGATTGAGGGCTGCCGCCCGTCAGCTTCCGCCGATCAGGATGCCGGCCGCCAGCACCAGCGAGCCGCCGAGCACCACCTGGAA
>DATEKY010000833.1:0-9365 GCA_035277225.1 Xanthobacteraceae bacterium | reverse complement strand
CCTGCATGTACGCGCTCGATGCCGGCGTCGAGGCGGTCGTGATCCTCGACGGCAAGGTCGAGCACGCGGTGCTGATGGAGCTGCTCACCGACGCGGGCGCCGGTACGCTGATGCGCCGCTGACCTTGCCTTAATTCCAGCAGTTCCAATGACTTGATACCCGGCGCCGCGGATAGATGTTGCGCCGCAGGCACGAAAACCGCATAACGTTTTCGGGGTGAAGGCCGCGGGGGCGGCCCGGAGGGATGATGGCGAGTTCCTGCCGCGTCTTGATGATCTATCCGAAGTTCATTCCAAACTCGTTTTGGAATTACACCGAGGCGTGCGAACTGGTCGGCGCGAAGTATCCGGCAGCGCCCCTCGGGCTGATCACGGTCGCGGCGCTGTGTCCGAAGGAATGGGACTTCCGTCTGGTCAACCGCAATACCGAAGCCTTGACCGACGAAGACCTCGACTGGGCCGATCTCATCATGATCGGCGGCATGCTCAACCAGCAGCCGGACTTCCTGTACCTGATCGAGCTCGCGCACCTGCACGGCAAGCCGGTCTGCGTCGGCGGTCCGGACGTCTCGTCGAGCCCGCACCTCTATGCCAACGCGGACTTCCAGGTGATCGGCGAGGCCGAGCACATCATGAAGGATTTCATCGCGGCGTGGGAGCGCGGCGAGCGCAAGGGCGTATTCGCCGCCGAGAAGTTCAAGATCGACATCACGCAGTCGCCGCTGCCGCGCTACGACCTCTTGAAGCTGGAGCAGTATCTTTACATCGGCATCCAGTTCTCGCGCGGCTGCCCGTTCACCTGCGAGTTCTGCGACATCATCGAGCTGTACGGCCGCGTGCCGCGCACCAAGACGCAGGATCAGATCTTCGCCGAGCTGCAGGCGCTCTATGACGCCGGCTATCGCGGCCACGTCGACTTCGTCGACGACAACTTCATCGGCAACCGCAAGCACGTGCGTCCGATGATGCCGAAGCTGAAGGAGTGGCTGCAGAAGCACGACTACCCCTTCGAGTTCACCACCGAGGCCTCGATCAACATCGCCGACGACGACGACATGCTGCAGGCGATGAAGGACGCGAACTTCTTCGGCATCTTCGTCGGGATCGAGAGTCCGGACCCCGAGACGCTCATCCAGATGCGCAAGAAGCAGAACACCAAGCGCAACATCGCCGAGAGCATCCACAAGATCTACGGCTACGGCATGTTCGTGACCGCGGGCTTCATCCTCGGCTTCGACAGCGAAAAGGTTTCCGTCGCCCAGTCGATGACCGACTTCATCGAGGAATGCTGCGTGCCGATCTGCATGGTCGGGCTGCTCTACGCGCTGCCCGGCACGCAGCTCACGCGCCGCCTCGAGAAGGAAGGCCGCCTGCACAAGGGCCACGACATCATGCGGGTCGAGCAGGCGGGCGACCAGTGCACGCTCGGCTGCAACTTCGACACCAAGCGCCCGCTGCGCGAGATCCTCACCGACTACCGCACCGTGCTGACCAACGTGTTCAGCCCGGAGGCCTATGCGGGCCGGCTGCGCCGCCTGTCCGGCATGCTGGATCGCTCCGGCCGCCCGGCGCAGCTCGCCGACGGCGACATCCGCAAGAACCACGGCGTCAACCTGCTCTACCAGATCATCAACCGCATCCCCGAGGCGCGCGAGCCGTTCTGGAAGACCTTCGTCGAGGTCGGCAAGAAGAACCCCGGCGCGTTGCGCCAGATCGTCACCATGATGGCGATCTACCTGCATCTCGGACCGTTCTCGAAGCACGTGATCTCCGAGATCGACCGCCGCATCGCCGAGCTCGACGACGCCCCGGCGATGCTTCCGCCGGCCGCCTACCGCGAGCCGGTGGCGGCGAACGCGTAGCTGTCATTCCGGGGCGCGACGAAGTCGCGAGCCCGGAATCCATAACCCCAGCCCGTGCGTCTTGGCGCCAATCGAGCGCCATTGAATCGCTCGTGGTTATGGATTCCGGGCTCCTCGCTTCGCTCGGCCCCGGAATGACCCTTGCCCCAGCCGCTAATCCGATTCATCGATTGACCCTCAAGCGATTCGCGGGGCTTCGATGCGGCGGGCGCTCCTGGCGGCAATGGCGGCTTTCGTCGGCCTGACCGCACCCGCGCGCGCCGACCTGCAGTTCTGCAACAAGACGAGCTACGTGCTCGATCTCGCGCTCGGCCTGGAGGAAAAAGGCGCGGCGGCGACGCGCGGCTGGTTCCGCGTCGAGCCCGGCCAGTGCAAGAGCGTGATGCAGGGCATCCCGGAGGCCGAGAAGGTCTACGTCCACACCCGCGCCCACCCCGCCTATGGCCCCTCCCCGCTGCCGCAGGCCGGCCACGCCGATCTCTGCATCGCGGACGGCAATTTCATCATTGCGGCGGCCAAAGCCTGCAACAGCCGCTCGGGACAGCGGCTCATGCGTTTCTCCGAGATCAAGCCGTCGCAGACCGAGCAAGGGCTGACCGCCTATCTCGGCGAGGAAGCCGACTACGACCCCGCGCAGGCGCGTCTTGCCGGCGTGCAGCGCCTGCTGGTGATCGCGGGCTACGATGCCAATCCGATCGATGGGCTCGACGGCAAGAAGACCGCCGCGGCGCTCGACCAGTTCCTGAAAGACCGCCGCCTGCCGGCCGAGACCGCGAACGGCGCGACCTTCTTCCAGGTGCTGCTCGACGCCGTGAAGGAAGCCGACGGCCTCGGCTTCTCGTGGTGCAACGAGACCCCGTTCGCCGCGATGGCGGCGATCGGCATCGAGGAGAAGGGCGCGGTGACGACGCGCGGCTGGTATCGGGTCGAAGCCGGCAAATGCGTGAAGCCGGAGCTTCCGGCGCACCCCGCGCGCCTGTTCAGCTTCGCCGAAGCCGTCGACAAGGATGGCCAGACCGTCAAGCGCGGCGACAAGACGCTCGCCTGGGGCGGGCCGGCGCAGCTTTGCACCGGCGACGCCCGCTTCGAGATCGGCGAGCAGAAGAACTGCGCCGCGCAGGGACTGACGGCGAGCGGCTTTGCCGTGATCGACATGGCCGGCCGGCAGGGCGCGACGGTGCGCTTGCGCGAATGAGACGCCACGCTCGCGTTGACGATTAGCGCTGAGATTGTAAAGTCGACGGAGCGTAATCCCGCGCCGTGCGCAGCGCGGTGCTCCGACGTCTGAGATCGTCCGATGGCTGACACGAAGTCGAAATCCGGCGTCGCGATCGCCATCGCGCTCATCGTGGTGGTTCTCGCCGTCGTCGCGGGCCTGCTCTGGCTCTGCGGCTGCCTCGGCGGAGGAACGCGCATCCGCGGCGAGCGCGCCGCGACGATCCTCGCGGTCAACGACATCTACCGCATCGACGGAGTCGGCGAGAAGCAGGTCGGTGGCCTGCATCGGCTGCGCACCTTGCGCAAGACGACTGAAAAAGAATCCGGCAAGGTCCTGCTGCTGCATGCCGGCGACTTCCTGTCGCCCTCGCTCGAGAGCCGGGTGTTCAAGGGCGAGCAGATGATCGACGCGATGAACAATCTCGACGGCGATCCGAAGAAGTTCGACACCCGGATGTTCGTCGCGTTCGGCAACCACGAGTTCGACGATTCCGACTGCAACAAGTCGCCGGCACCGCTGATGGCACGGCTCGACGAGTCGCAGTTCACCTGGCTGAACGTGAACCTCGATTTCTCCAATTGCCCGAGCATGAAGGACGTGCCGGCGCACAAGAACGTCAAGCGCACCGCGATCGTCGAGCTGAGCGGAATCAAGTTCGGGATATTCGGAATCGGGCTGACGCCGGATCCGAAGGACGCGAAGAAGCATCCGAGGTTCGGCGAGCTGTACGAATCGGCGCGCGCCGCGATCAAGGAACTGCGCGCAAAAAAAGCGGATGTGGTCGTCGCATTGACGCATCTCAATCGGGAGGACGATCAGTATCTCATCGACGCTCTATCCGGCTCCGGGCTGGATCTGTTGGTCGGCGGACACGATCACACCTGGATGGAGCTCAAGGACAACGGGGGAGTCGTGCGCGGATACAAGGCGGACTCCGACGCGAAAAGCGCTTGGCGCATCAAAGTCCGCGTGCCGGCAAAGGGCGGCGCCACGTTCCTCGGCGAGCGCATCGTCATGAACGACGCGATCGCCCCTGACCCGGCGCTCGACGCGCTGGCCAGGAACTGGTCGGCGCAGGCGGAAGCGAAGTTCTGCGCCATGCGCAAGCTGGCCGGGCGCGAGCCGTTCGGCGAGAAGTGCCTGCAGAAGCGCGCCGGGACGGCCGCCATTCCGATCAGCCTGGAAGAAGCCAATAACCGCAACAGCGAAACAAAATTCGGACAGTGGATAGCGGGCGTCATCAAGCGCGAGACGGGCGCCGACGTCGCGATCGTGAATGCCGGCGTCCTCGGCCTCAACACGAACCTCCTGGTCGACAGCGAGCTGCAGTACAAACACGTTCTCGATATCTTCCGGTACGACAACATCGTGGCGATGCGCCGAGTGCCGGCGAAGGCAGTCTGCGATGCGCTGCGCGTAGGCTTCAGCAAGCCCGGCACCGGCGGCTGGCCGCACGTCGTCGGGATAGGGAACCCGGATACCACTCCGAACGATCCCGCGCTCGATACTCCGAAGGCCATCAAGGAGGAGGCGGAGCGCGTCGAGAAGAAGTGGACGGAACTCCTCGATGGATTCGACAAGTGCAAGGATCCGGATTCCAAGGATGGCGAGCCGCCAATGCTGACCGTTGCCAGCGTTCCGTACCTGATGTGCGGCGGGGACGATTATCCGTTCCTCGCCGAAAAGGACGAGATGAAGGGCAGCAATCGAAGCGAACAGGTCACGGCGTGCATGGCGGCTTTGACCAAGGACCCGATCAGGAACGGAAACTCTGTCCTGATGAGTGTCATGGCCGAAGACGCGATTCTCGGCGACAACGGCATCAAGTTGCCGGTGCCGGCAGAGAAACGCACGCTTCGTGACAAGTAAGGCGGCCGCCGCTACAAGCGCCGCCATGACCGTGCCCTCCCCCGCCCGCGCCGCGCCACGCGGCTTCGCCGATGTCGAGACCTGGGTATTCGATCTCGACAACACGCTTTATCCGCATCACCTGAACCTGTGGCAGCAGGTGGACGAGCGCATCCGTTCCTACATCATGGAGTTCCTCAAGCTCGGCCGCGAGGAAGCCTTTCGCCTGCAGAAGGACTACTACAAGCGCTACGGCACCTCGATGCGCGGGCTGATGACCGAGCACGGCATGAAGGCCGACGACTTCCTCAACTACGTGCATGCGATCGACCACTCGCCGCTCGAGCCGAACCCCACGCTCGGCGCCGCGATCGACAGGCTGCCCGGCCGCAAGCTGATCCTCACCAACGGCACGCGCGAGCATGCCGACGCGGTGATGCGCCGTCTCGACATCCACACCCATTTCGAAGACGTGTTCGGCATCATCGAGGCCGGCCTCGAGCCGAAGCCGCTGCCACAGACCTACGACAAATTCCTGACGCTGCACGGCGTCGACCCGGCGCGCGCCGCGATGTTCGAGGATCTGGCGCGCAATCTCGAGGTGCCGCACGCGCTCGGCATGACGACGGTGCTGGTCGTGCCCGAAGGCACGCGCGAGGTCTTCCGCGAGAGCTGGGAGATGGAAGGCCGCGACGCCGATCACGTCGACCATGTCACCGACGATCTGGCGGGGTTTCTCGCGCGCCTGCCTTGACATCACGCCGCGCCGCCCCGACAAACCGGGGCCTTTTTGCACGGGAAAACGCAATGTCCGACCTCGCCAAGACCATCGACGACGCCTTCGAGAAGCGCAACGACGTCAGCCCCGCCACCAAGGGCGCGGTGCGCGACGCGGTCGACAGCGCGCTCGACCTGCTCGACAAGGGCGAGGCGCGCGTCGCCGAACGGCACAACGGCAAATGGCAGGTCAACCAGTGGCTCAAGAAGGCGGTGCTGCTCTCGTTCCGCCTCAACGACATGGGCCCGATCGGTGGCGGCCCCGGCGGCGCCAACTGGTGGGACAAGGTGCCCTCGAAGTTCGAGGGCTGGGGCGAGAACCGCTTCCGCGCCGCGGGTTTCCGCGCCGTGCCCGGCTCGGTGGTGCGCCGCTCGGCCTACATTGCGCCGAACGTCGTGCTGATGCCGTCGTTCGTGAATCTGGGCGCTTACGTCGACAGCGGCACGATGGTCGACACCTGGGCGACGGTCGGCTCCTGCGCGCAGATCGGCAAGAACGTGCACATCTCCGGCGGCGCCGGCATCGGCGGCGTGCTCGAGCCGCTTCAGGCCGGACCGGTGATCATCGAGGACAATTGCTTCGTCGGCGCGCGATCGGAGGTCGCCGAGGGCGTCATCCTGCGCGAGGGCTCGGTGCTCTCGATGGGCGTGTTCATCGGTGCCTCGACCAAGATCGTCGACCGCGAGACCGGCGAGGTCTTCATGGGCGAAGTGCCGGCCTACTCCGTCGTCGTGCCGGGCGCCCTGCCCGGCAAGCCGATGAAGGATGGCTCGCCCGGCCCGAGCCTTTACTGCGCCGTCATCGTGAAGCGGGTGGACGAGAAGACGCGCGCCAAGACCAGCATCAACGAGCTGCTGCGCGACTGACCCTCGATGGCGGCGGCGACGAAGCAGCGAACCCCGTTTCCGGCGTTCCTGTTCGGCTTCGGCGGACGGATCGGACCGGCGCAGTACTGGGCTGCGATCGGCATCGCGCTGGCCGTATTCCTCGCGGCCGCGGCCTTCGCGGCGAGCGCGATGGCGCCGACCGGCGGCGGCGCGCCGCTGTTCGCCGTGCCGCTGCTCTGCCTGTTCGTCTGGCTGGTCGCCTCCGCGATGGCGCAGCGCCTGCGTGACGCCGGCAAGTCGCCGTGGCTGACGCTGCTTTTTCTGATCCTTCTTGTCGCCTGGCTTTTCCTCGCCATCGAGTTGATCGAATATGCCGCGCTGCTGGGTATCGTGGGCTTCTTCGGCCTCCTCGCATTGGTCGGCCATATCGATGCATTGTCGAAAATGAAAGAAGAGAGCGCATGACGCAGGAACGGCGCTGCCGGTCGAGGCTTCGCGCGGGGGATTGACCGGCCGAACCGGACATCCGATCTTTCCCCGATGCAGCGGGACATCACCATCCGGGCCCAGTGGGACACCGAGGCGGGCGTTTGGCTTGCGACCAGCGAGGACGTCCCCGGTCTCGTGGTCGAGGCCGATACCTGGCCGGCCATGATCAACGAAGTGCAGCTTGTGCTGCCGGAGTTGCTCGACGTGTCCGGACAAAGCGCCGAGAAGCTGTCACTCACCTTTAAGGCCGAAGAACATCTCGATCTCGCCGGCGTCTGATGGCCGAGTTTTACCGCGACCTGGTCGCGATCTTGCGTGCAAATGCATGCCATCTCGTGCGCAAGGGCAAGGGCGCTCACGAAATCTGGTACAGCCCCGTGACCAAGAGAAACTTCACAGTGCCTCGCACGACAAAATCCCGTCACACCGCGAACGAGGTGCTCAAGCAAGCCGGGCTTGAGAAAGCGTTTTGACAATGACCACCGACCCCATCGCGCTGGCGCGCGACCTGCTGCGCTGCCCCTCGGTGACGCCGGCGGAAGGCGGCGCGCTCGCGCTGATCGAAAGCGTGCTGCAAGGCGCGGGCTTCACCGTGCACCGCGTCACCTTCGAGGAAGCCGGCACCGATCCGGTGGAGAACCTCTACGCCCGCATCGGCACCACCGCGCCGCACCTGATGTTCGCCGGCCATACCGACGTGGTGCCGCCCGGCGATGAATCGCGCTGGAGCCATCCGCCGTTCGCCAGCGAGATCGACAAGGGCGTGCTCTACGGCCGCGGCGCGGTCGACATGAAAGGCTCGATCGCCTGCAAGATCGCCGCGGCGCTCGACTATCTCGCAGCCAGCGACGGCAAGCCGAACGGCTCGATCTCGTTCCTGATCACCGGCGACGAGGAAGGCATCGCGGTCAACGGCACCGTCAAGCTGCTGCAGTGGGCGGCGGCGCGCGGAGAAAAATTCGATCACGCCATTCTGGGCGAGCCGACCAACCCGGAAAAACTAGGCGACATGATCAAGATCGGGCGGCGCGGCTCGCAGAACGGCGTGCTGGTCGTCACCGGCACGCAGGGGCACGTCGCCTATCCGGAACTCGCCGACAATCCGGTGCGCGGGCTCGTCACGCTGATCGCCGCGATCAACGCCGAGGCGCTCGACAACGGGACGGCGCATTTCGGCCCGTCGAACCTGGAATTCACCTCGATCGATATCGGCAACAAGACCGTCAATCTCATCCCGGCCGAAGCGCGCGCACGCTTCAACATCCGCTTCAACGACACCCGCGCGAGAGAAGAACTGCGCGCCGAAGTTGAACGCCGCGCCGCGAAGGCGGCCGGCAACGCGATCCGCTGGAGCATCGAGTGGGAGCCGTCCAATGCCGACGTGTTCATCACGATGCCGGGTCCGTTCGTCGAGATGATTTCGCGCGCCGTCACCGAAGTGACCGGCCTGACGCCGAAGCTGTCGACCACCGGCGGCACGTCCGACGCGCGCTTCATCAAAGATTACTGCCCGGTGATCGAGTTCGGCCTGCTCAGCCAGCAGATGCACAAGGTCGACGAGCACGTCGCGACCGCCGACCTCGTGGCGCTCACCGCGATCTACCGCCACATTCTGGAAACGTATTTCAGTTCGCGAGTTTGATTCCTGTGGCCCGCGCCAGGTCGAGCCACTTCGCGATGTCAGCATTGACGAATGTCGTGAACTCCTCCGGCGCATTCGGCGCCGGCTCGGCGCCCTGCTCGGCGAGGCGCTGCCTCGCCTCGGGCGAGCCGAGCATCCTCCCCACGTCCGCGCTGATCTTCGCGACCACGTCGCGCGGCGTGCCGGCCGGCGCGAACAATCCGAACCAGCCAAGCGACTGGTAGTCCGGCAGGCCAGTCTCGGCGATGGTCGGAAAATCCGGAAACAGCGTCGAGCGCGCGGCTCCGGTCGTGCCGATCACGCGCAAGGTGCCCGCCGCGATATGCGGCGTCACCACCAGCGCGGGCGAGAACATCAGATCGATGCGCCCGCCGAGCAGATCGGTCACGGCAGGGCCGGTGCCGCGATACGGCACATGCAGCATCTCCACGCCGGTCATCTGAGAGAACAGCGCGCCGGACAGATGCGACGCCGAGCCGACCCCGGACGAGCCGAACGAGAGCTTGCCCGGATTGGCTTTGGCGTGCGCGATCAGTTCGGCGGTGCTGCGCACCCGCACGTTTGGATTGACGACGAGGATGTAGGGCGGCGCTGCGATCAGCGAGACGGGCGCAAGCTCGCGCGTCACGTCGAACGCGCTTTGCCCGCCCGCGAGCGCCAGGATCGCGCCAGTCGAGGCCATCAGCAGCGTATGGCCGTCC
>DATEKY010000832.1:0-4461 GCA_035277225.1 Xanthobacteraceae bacterium | reverse complement strand
ACATCGCCAAGGTGGCGGGCGACGATCCGCGCTTCGAGGGCTGCGACCTTTCCGGCCTCACGCTGACGTTCGAGGACTCGCACAAGGCCTGCGACGCCTGGCGCAGCACCGTCGACAAGCTGATGCAGCAGAAGTGGAACGCCAAGCTGCTGGCGATCGGCACCGCCCCGCCACAGGCGCTGTGGTGCGCGACCGAGGTGAAGACCTTCGACGATCTCAAGGGCAAGAAGCTGCGCGTCTATACCAAGACCATGGTGGACTTCACGCAAGGCATCGGGGCCGCGCCCGTCAACATCTCGTTCCGCGAGGTGGTGACCGCGCTGCAGAACAAGGTGGTGGACTGCGCGGTGACCGGCACGGCGGTCGGCAACGTGGCGGGCTGGACCGAAGTCACCAAGTACCTGATGCCGATCTCGCTCGGCTGGGCGATCAACGTGCACGTCGTCAATCTGAGCACCTGGAAGCGGCTCGATACCAAGGTGCAGGCGTTCCTCGAGACCGAATACAAGAAGTTCGAGGACAAGTTCTGGCAGGTCATGCAGGAGCTCGATGCCGATGCGGCCAACTGCAACGTCGGCAAGCAGCCCTGCCGGAACGGCAAGCTCGCCAGCATGATCATGGTGCCGGTGGCCGAGGCCGACCAGCAGCGCTTCAAGAAGCTGGTGCAGGAGACCGTGCTCAAGGGCTGGCTCAAGCGGGCGGGCGCCGGCACCGCGAAGGAATGGAACGACACGGTCGGCAAGGCGCTCGGCATGGAGGCCACGCAGTAGCTCCCATGTCATCCCGGCCGAGCGCGAAGCGCGAGAGCCGGGACCCATTGCGCCACTTGCACAACTGGAGAGATGGGTCCCGGCTCGCGCGGCCTGTCGGCCGCTTGGCCGGGATGACAGCCCGGAACACAGCGGCGGATGCAACTTTGATCGGGCCCGCGTTTCCTGCTTGATTGCCGCGATGGCTGCACCGAGTCCCGACGTCCCTGCCCTCGCGCGCAAGCTCCGCGCCGGCGACCGCGCCACGCTCGCGCGCGCAATCACGCTGATCGAGAGCAAGCGCGCGGATCATCAGCGCCAGTCCCACCGGCTGGTGCAGGAGCTGTTGCCCAAAACCGGCAAGGCGATGCGCATCGGCATCACCGGGACGCCCGGCGTCGGCAAGTCGACCACCATCGACGCGCTCGGCACCTATCTCACCGCCAAGGGCCACAAGGTGGCGGTGCTGGCGGTCGATCCCTCCTCCGCCCGCACCGGCGGCTCGATCCTCGGCGACAAGACCCGCATGGCGCGGCTCGCCAACGACGATAACGCCTTCATCCGCCCCTCGCCCGCCGCCGGCACCTTGGGCGGCGTCGCGGCCAAGACCCGCGAGACCATGCTGATCTGCGAGGCGGCCGGGTTCGACGTCATTCTGGTGGAGACCGTCGGCATCGGGCAGTCGGAAACTGCAGTGGCCGACATGACCGACTTCTTCCTGGTACTGATGCTGCCCGGCGCCGGCGACGAGCTGCAGGGCATCAAGAAGGGCGTGGTCGAGATCGCCGACATGATCGCGGTCAACAAGGCCGACGGCGACAATATCAAGCGCGCCAAAGCCGCCGCCGGCGAATACCGCGCCGCGCTGCATATCCTGACGCCGCGCTCGCCGACCTGGGCGCCGCCGGTCGTCACCTACTCGGCGCTGACCGGCGAGGGCATCGACACGCTGTGGAGCCAGGCGCTGGCGCATCGCCAGCAGCTCTCCGCCACGGCTGAGTTCGCGGCGCGGCGGCGCGAGCAGCAGGTGAAATGGATGTGGGCCATGCTGGAGGATCGCTTTCATCTGCGGCTGAAGACCGACGCGAAGCTGAAGGCGCGCCTGCCCGCGATCGAGAAGGCGGTCGCCGACGGCACGCTCTCGCCGGCGCTCGCGGTGGAAGAGATCGCGACCGCGCTCGGGGTGTGATAGGCTGACTCGATGAATTGCGCCGATGCACTCAACAGACTTCGGGCTCACGCCGATGCGATCAAGGCGATGGGCGCGACCTCGCTGTACCTGTTCGGCTCGACGGCGCACGATACGGCGGAGGTTGCCAGCGACCTCGACCTGTTCGTCGATTACGATCAGCGCGGACGTTTCAATGCATTTGACCTCGTCGGCATCAAGCTTTTCCTGGAAAAGGAACTGGCTGTTCCGGTCGACCTGACGACGCGCGATGGTCTGCACCCGATGTTGAAGGCCGACATCGAGAAAACCGCTATCCGCGTATTCTGATGCCGCGCCGCGTCGATCACGTCCTGCATGACATCCTCGAAGCTATCGAAAGGATCGAAGAGGTCACGCAGGGCAGGACTCTGGAACAGTTCGCAGCGAGTTGGCAGCTGCGCTGGCTGGTCCAGCGCGCAATAGAGGTCATTTCGGAGGCGAGTCGCGCTATTCCGGACGAGTTAGCAGATACCCAGCCGGAGATTCCGTGGCCGAGCGTACGCGGCATCGGCAACGTGCTGCGGCATGAATACGACGGGCTCTCCGACCCGATCATTTGGCGAGTTGTAGTGGACGAACTCCCGAAATTGAAAAGGGCTGTCCAGAACATCCAGAAGCGCTCGGCCAAGTGACCACCGTTCTCATCACCGGCTTCGGGCGATTTCCAGGCGCACCGTTCAATCCGAGCGCGCCGCTCGCCCGCGCGGTCGCCAAACGTCGCCGCCCGGCGTTCGCGGAGGTGCGGCGGATCGTGCACATCTTCGAGACCAGCTACGCGGCGGTCGATCGCGACCTGCCGAAGTTGCTCGCGCAGCACGAGCCCGACATCGTGCTGATGTTCGGGCTTGCCGGACGCACAAACTTCGTGCGCATCGAGAGGCGCGCGCGCAACGCGCGCTCGGTGCTGTTTCCGGACGTGACCGGCTATCAGCCGACGGAGCGCGAGATCGCGCCGGGCGAGCCGCCCTTGCGCGGGTCAGCACCGTTCGCCCGCCTGCTCGCGGCGTCGCGCGCGAGCCGCACGCCCACCCGCCTGTCGCGCGACGCCGGGCGCTACCTGTGCAACTACGTCTACTGGCGGGCGCTGGAGGCGTCCCGATCCGGCACGCTGGCCCAGTTCATCCACATCCCGCCGGTCGCGCGCAAGCCGCTGCGGCCCTCCCGCAAACGGCGCATTTCGCAGGCGGCGCTGGCACGCGCCGGAGAGGCCATCCTGCTGGCGCTGCTGACCGAGCAGCGCCGGTTTAGGTTAATGCGCTGTCCCGTGGCGGCACAGCATTCCTGGCAGGCGTCTTGAAGTGACTCGTTCCTCTCAGGAGGAGCGCCATGGCCATCGACCGCCGCCATTTTCTCGCCGCCACCACCGCGACCGGCGCCTTCACGGCGACCGAAGCCATCGCGGCACCGGCTGCGTCCAGTTCGGTTCCGATTTCGGGACTGGGCGTCGACGCCTTCCATCTCGGCGTGCGCACCAGCAGCGAGAACGACCAGACCGAGGCGTTGCAGCGCGCGATCGACCGCACCGCCGGCGCGCGGCTGCCGCTGATCCTGTCGCCCGGCGTCTATCGCGCGCGCGCGCTCGTGCTGCCGACAGGCGCACGGCTGATCGGCGTGCCCGGCGCCACCCGCATCGTCGCGCTCGACGATATGCCGCTGATCGTCGCGCGCGGGGCCGACCACATCCTCCTCTCCGGCATTACGTTCGACGGCACCGGCCGCAAGCTCCCCGAGGACGCCGGGCTCATTCAGCTGGCGGTCGGCCGCAACATCGCGATCCGCGATTGCGAGATCGTCAACCCCGCCCGCAACGGCATCGTGCTCGAGGCGATCGAGGGCGAAGTCACCGGCAATACGATCACCGGCGCGCGCGCCACCGCGATCTTCTCGGTCGAGGCGCGCGGGCTCACCATCGCGCGCAACAGCGTGCGCAATTCCGGCAACAACGGCATCCAGGTCTGGCGCTCGCAGGCCGGCGACGACGGCACGCAGGTGCTCGACAACCGCATCGAGGATACCGCCGCGCTCAACGGCGGCTCGGGGCAGAACGGCAACGCCATCAACGTGTTCCGCGCGCACAACGTCGCAGTGCGGGGCAATCGCATTCGCAATGCGGCCTTCTCGGCGGTGCGCGGCAACGCCGCCTCGAACATCCAGGTGACCAACAATACCTGCACCGGCCTGGGCGAAGTCGCGATCTATGCGGAGTTCGGCTTCGAGGGCGGGGTGATCGCCAACAACACGATCGACGGCGCGGCCATCGGCGTGGCGGTGACGAACTTCAACGAAGGCGGGCGTCTTGCCGTCGTGCAGGGCAACCTGATCCGCAACCTCATCCCCAAGCGTCCCGCCGGCACCGATCCGGGCGACGGCGCCGGGATCGGCATCGGCGTCGAGGCAGACACCGCCGTCACCGGCAACACCATCGAGAACGCGCCGACCGCCGGCATCGCGCTCGGCTGGGGACAGTACCTGCGCGACGTCAGCGTGACCGGCAACGTGGTG
>DATEKY010000831.1:0-6458 GCA_035277225.1 Xanthobacteraceae bacterium | reverse complement strand
AGTAGGGGTCTCCTTCTCTGCGTTCCTTCTCGAGTTCGCGCATTATCAGATCGTAGGAGTCCGGAGCTTGCCCGCTGGCCTTGAGCTCGAGCATCTCCTGATAGTGATTTTCCGAAAATCTTGCGCGCTGCTCCTTCAGCTGCGCGAGGTACTGTGCGGCGCGCTCCCTCTCGCCGCACAGCAGCATCGTGACGATACAGGTCTCAGCATAATCATGACGGCCATCCCAATCGGCCTCCAGGGAAGCTCCAAACTCGCTGAGCGTCGTGACCTTTCCGAGCGGCTCGAACGCCTCCTGCGCCAGCTCCGCTTCGAGCAGCGCCTGGAAATAGGGCTCGTACACCCGCCACTCAGCCGCACCGAAATCACGGTAGAAACCAACGTTGCCGTTGGGCGCATAGAGCGGGTTGATGAAACGCTTCAGATAAAACACGGACTTGTGACGCGTGGGGGCGAACCAAGCCCCGCGCAGGAGATGCCGCACCGGCCGGATCACCAGATCGCGGCCGATCAGCGCCAGATCGTCGCGCACCTTGAGCAGTGGTTTGACATAGCGGCGGATGTCGGCAGGCCGCGTGCCCGGGTCGCGCCGGCGCGTCGTTTCCGGAAGCGCGGTCGAGGCAAACGTCGTGCGCGCGTGCTCGACTGCCTGCTCCGGCGACAGCCGGTCGCCTGTTTCTCCGTCGAGCACGAGGCCGTCGACCAGCGTGGCGAGCGCCGCGCAGGCGCATAGGCCGCACAGCATTTCGGTCAGGTCGCCGCCCCAGCGAAAATTGGCGCTGCGCTCGAATTTTTGCGCGAGCTCCGCGCCGGCGATCTCTACGAGGTCCTCGCGCTCCTCGAAGACATCGAACTCGACGCCGGTCTCGTCGCCGCGGAAGCGCATCGGCATGTAGCCGTCCTGCTCTTCGAGCGATCCGAGTGGCGGGACGATGGAGAACGGAAAGCCAAGCTCCTTCATCTTGCGCGCCAGCTTGGCCTTGCTCGGCAGCTTGCCGGCGAACAGCACATGCATTTCGATCGACATCAGAGCCCCCGGGGACGACCGCACGAGCGCTTCATTGTACACGTTTTGTTCTTATGGCGAATAGCGACATCGATCTTACAATAACCTACTGAAAACACTGTTATTCTCCGCGTCAGGGCGTGCCAGCCGTCGCCGAACCCACCGGTCCGACGTAGACCGCCCGAAGCTTTGTAGCGTGTGCATCGTGCCTCGCGTGGGCGGGACGCCTCACGCGATACTTTGGCCTCGCCGTCCCCGTGCTATCGTCCCCGAGAAAATTGGGAGGGGTCATGCGCTTCAATATTCTCGCATCCATCGCCGCCGCCGCGGCCATCGCAACGCTCGGCCTCGCGCCGGCATCCGCGCAGGAGGTGACGCTGCGCGCAGTCACGTCGTTCGCCGAAGGTACGCAGTTCTCCAAGAACTTCGAGCGCTTCATCGAGAAGGTGAACGCCGACGGCAAGGGCGTGGTGAAGATCAACTACATCGGCGGGCCGCGCGCGATGCCGCCGTTCGAGGTCGGCAATGCGGTGCGCACCAAGGTGGTCGACATCGCCAACGTCACCGGCGCGTTCTACACCAACCTGATGCCCGAGGCCGACGGCTTCAAGCTGATCTCCAAGCCGATGAGCGAGCAGCGCCGCAACGGCACCTGGGAGTTCATCAACACGCTGCATAACCAGAAGCTCAATTCGCAATATCTGGCGCGCCAGTTCCACAACGTGCCGTTCCACATCTATCTCAACAAGAAGCCGGACAAGCTCGATCTCTCCGGGCTGAAGATCCGCGTCACGCCGGTCTACAAGGACATCGTCGAGGCGCTCGGCGGCACTGCGATCACCACCGCGCCGGGCGAGGTCTACACCGCGCTCGAACGCGGCGTGGTCGACGGTTACGGCTGGCCGGTCAGCGGCATCTTCGATCTCGGCTGGGACAAGGTGACCAAGTTCCGGCTCGAGCCGGCGTTCTACAGCGTCGAGGTGAACGTGCTGGTCAATCTCGACACGTGGAAGTCGCTGACCGATGCGCAGCGCAAAGTGCTGAACGACGCTGCGCTCTGGCTCGAAGGGCTCGACAGCGAAAACACCGCTGTGGTCGCGGCCGAGCGCGATCGCCAGGCCAAGGCCGGCATCCAGCCGGTCGACTTCGGGCCGGATGAAGCCAAGAAGTTCATCGAGAAGGCCAACGAGGTGGCGTGGCAGTCGGTGATCAAGCGTTCGCCCGAGGCCGGCGCGAAGTTGCGGCAACTGGCGGGGAATTGATGGTGCCGCAACCCGCATGATGAGGAGCCATGGGAAGCATGGCGTCTCGAACCATGGCCCGAAGCGCCGGCGGTGCACGCGGCCATCCTTCGAGACGCTCGCTTCGCTCCCACCTCGGGATGAGGACCTGATAAGAGCGGGCCCATGACTCGCCTCTCCTCCCTCTTCGGGCGCCTGTTCGACTTTCTCGCCGTGGTCGCGGCGCTGCTGCTGTTCGCGATGGTGATTCTCACCACCGCCGACATCGTGCTGCGCAACGTCGCGGGCATCGGCTTTCCCTGGGCCAACGAAGTCACCGAATACGCGCTCTATCTCACCACGCTGCTCACCGCGCCGTGGCTGCTGCGCCGCGGCCAGCATGTGCGCATCGACATGGCGCTGGCGCTGGTGCCGTCGCGGCTCGCCTTCGCAATGGAGGCGCTCGCCGACCTGCTCGGGCTCGCGGCCAGCCTCGTGCTGATCTGGTACGGCACGATCATGACCGTGCAGAGCGCGCGGCTCGGCTCGATCACCATCAAGAACCTCGTTTTCCCCGAATGGTGGCTGCTGTGGCCGCTGCCGGCCTGCTTCGTGCTGGTCGCGCTCGAATTCGTGTTTCGCTTCCATCGCCTGATGACCGGCCCGCGCACGCGGCGCCTCGAAGCCACGTCGGTCGGTTGAGATGGGCTGGGTCGAGGCAAGTCTCATTCTGTTCGGCGGCCTCGTCGCCATCATGGGACTCGGGCTGCCGGTCGCGTTCGCGTTCCTCGCGCTGAACATCGTGGGCGCCTGGCTGTTCCTCGGCGGAGAGCCGGGGCTGGCACAGCTCTCGCGCAACGCCGTGCAGTCGGTGACCAGCTTCTCGCTCACGCCGATTCCGTTCTTCGTGCTGATGGGCGAGGTGCTGTTCCACACCGGCGTCGCGCTGAAAGCGATCGACGCGTTCGCGCTGCTGATCCGCCGCATACCCGGGCGCCTTTCGGTAATCGCGATCGTCGCCGGCACGGTGTTCTCGGCGATCTCCGGCTCCACCATCGCGACCACCGCGCTGCTCGGCTCGCTGATGCTGCCGACCATGCTGGCGCGCGGCTACGAGCCGAAGATGGCGATGGGTCCGATCATGGGTATCGGCGGCGTAGATATGCTGATCCCGCCTTCCGCGCTCACCGTGCTGCTCGGCAGCATCGCGGGCATCTCGATCTCCGGGCTCCTGATCGGCGGGATCGTGCCCGGGCTGATCCTGAGCACGCTGTTCGTCGGCTACATCATCACGCGCGCGGTGATCGATCCGAGCCTCGCGCCGAACGAGGAGTTGCCGCCGGCGCAAGGTTTGTGGGAGCGCTGGCGGCCGTTCTTCGTGCATGTGCTGCCGCTGGTTCTCATCTTCGCGATCGTGGTCGGCGCGATGACCGGCGGCTGGTCGACGCCGACCGAGGCCGCCGCGCTCGGCGCCGCCGGCACGATGCTGGCGGCGATCTGCTATCGCGCACTCACCGGCGCGAACCTGATGAAGGCACTCACCGGCACCATCGCGGTCTCGGGCACGATCCTGTTCATCATCCTCGGCGCCACGACCTTCTCGCAGGTGTTGAGCTTCTCCGGCGCCACCAACGGCATCGTGGCGCTGATCTCGGGGCAGGGGCTGTCGGCGACCGCGATCGTCATCGGCATGATGCTGATCCTGCTGTTCCTCGGCTGCTTCGTCGATCAGGTGAGCATGATGCTGATCACCTTGCCGTTCTTCATGCCGTTGGTGCAGCGTTTGGGCATCGATCCGATCTGGTTCGGCGTGATGTTTTTGATCTGCATGCAATTGGGACTGCTCACGCCGCCGTTTGGGCTGCTGCTGTTTACCATGAAGGGCGTCGCCCCGCCGTCGATCACGATGCAGCAGATCTACGCTGCGAGCGTGCCGTACATCCTGTTCGGGCTGATCGTGCTAATCGCGATCTTCTTGTTGCCGCCGATCGCCACGTGGTTGCCGGGCGTGCTGGGGAACTGATTTCGCTCGTCCCCGCGAAAGCGGGGACCCAGGGCCAAGGACTGGATTCCCGCTTACGCGGGAATGAGCGGGAGAGAGTTCGCCTTCATATCTGCAATCGCGGCATCGAGCGCCGCGCCGGTGTCGTCGGCGTTCGCGGCCTTGCGCAGGCTCGCCAGTTGCGCGGCGCCGTCGGGACGTTCGGCGAGCGCCGGCAGCTGCGCCATCAAGGTGGCGAACCTTGCGCGGCCGCGCTCGTTGGTGTCGCCGTAGCCTTTCACCAGGTTGCGTGCGGCCGCGATTTCGCAGGCGAGATCGTAATGCGTTGCGGCGAAGCGCTGCGCGATCGCGAGCCACTCATCGAGATGCGCCTGCTCGACACCGTAGCGCAGCGAGCGCGGGCGCAGCGGTTTGAACGCCGCCACCATGTAGAGCAGCAGGAAGCCGCGCAGCGACGATGTCTTCACCACGCGGCCCTTGCGCGTCATGCGGTCGATCAGCCCGCGCACCCAGCCAGTGTTGAGGATAAATCGCCCGAGCGGGGCAGGGAGCGTGTCGGCGATCTCCTGCGTGCGCGGATGCATGAACTCGGCGATTTCCAGAATCTGCTGGTCATTGACGCGCACTTCGTCGCGTACGCGGGTAAAGCGCGAGGGGCGGATTTTCAGCTCGGCGACGCGAATCGTGTCCTCATAGGCCATGCCGAGTGCGAGCTGCCGCGCGGTTTCGCCGAGCAGCCGGCCGTCAGTGTCGAGCGCCGCGATCGGCGCCAGCCGGTCGAGATAAAACCGCGCGTAATCGAGCCCCTGGTAGTCCACCGTCCGCTCGATCCCGGCGCGGATGATCGCGCGCGCCGGCGCGGCGAATTTGTCGCTCTCGGCCAAGAGTGCCGCCGGGATCGGCCGATGCGGCGAAGGCTTCGTCGGGGCGGCGTCCGAGTCCTGTCCGTCGAGAGTCGGCGGCGGCATCGTGACGGCCGGCGCCTGCACCGTCGCGGCGCCGCTGGTCGTCGCCTCAAAGCCGGCGGTGAACGCCGCAAGGCTCGCCTTGATACCGACGCCGCCACGCTTGATCGCGCCCTCGAACGCCTGGCGCGGGAACGGCAGCACACCCGCGCCGCTCAATGCGCCGAACAGCACGGCGGAAATCACGCTGCCGGTCGCCTCGGCGATCGCCGCCATGTCGAACGCGTGCATCGTCTTCGCCGCCGAGCGGCAGGCGTCGATCAGCTTCTCCTCGCTGACGCGGCCGTCGGCCATCGCGACCTTCTCGGTCATCGAGAACACGCGGTTGACCGACGCCACCAAGGTGGTGCGGTCGGGCGTGATCAGCCCGCGCTGGATCGCGCGGCCGGCCTCCATCAGCTCGGACGCGATCACGATGTCGACGTCGCCCGGCACCGGCATCAGCGCCAGCACCGGTTCGTGCGCCGTGTCGACGATGCCCGCGCGCGGATAAATTTCGAGATAGTAGATCGTGGCGCCGGTGCGCTGCGCGACGCCGGGCACCGAAGTGAGCTGCGCGATGTAGTGGTTGCTCTCGGCGAGATCGATGATCCAGTCGGCGAGCACGCCGCCGCCTTCTCCACCCATCGCGAGGATCGCGATGGTGATCGGGCGCTGGCGCAGCGGGAAGGGCGCGTTCATGTGACGGCGAACCGGCGCCGCTCGATCCGGCGCTGCAGGAAGCCGATCACGGCGTTGCGCACGCGCGCCTTGAAGCGGTCCCAGCCGCTCGGGTTGTTGACGATCGAGGCGCGGTAGAACGACGGGCACAGCACTGCCGCATGCGCGACCTCGCCGCACAGCCCGCAGCCGACGCAGGAGTTGATCACCTTCGTCACCGGCTCGGTGCGTAACGGATCCGGGTTCGGCGCAACCGTCAGCGACGGACAGCCTGAGAGGCGGATACAGGAGTGATCGCCGGTACAGGTGTCGCTGTCGACGCCGAAGCGCTCGCGCACGATGCGCTGGCCGTCCTTGATCGCCTTGTTCATCAGCGGGCGCACGCGGCGCTGCTTGTTCAGCATGCACTCGGATTGCGCCACGATCACCTTCGGGCCCTTCTCCTTGGTGGTCAGCGCCTCGCGCAAGGTGTCGCGCATGCCGGCGACGTCATAGGTGCGCGTGAGGGTGCGCACCCACTCGACGCCGACGCCGCGCACCGCCTTCTCGATCGAGTTGTGGGTCTTGCGGATCGCATTGTCCGCGTATGACGACAGGATGTCCTG
>DATEKY010000830.1:0-2018 GCA_035277225.1 Xanthobacteraceae bacterium | reverse complement strand
CAGGACATCGACCGGCTGCTTCACCTTCTCGGAGTACATCTGCAGCGCCTTCGGATCGGCATACATCCAGTCCACCGCCTCGCGGTAGCCTTTGGCGAAGCGCATGATCGCGTCGCGCTTTTCCTTCAGGGCGTTCGCATTGACGATGATCGCGCGCACCGTCTGCCCCTTCAGCGAAGGGATGTCGCTGCCGCGCGCAATGATGCGGATCTTGCCTTCCTTGATTTCCTTGATGCCGAACGGCGGCGCCGACCAGCCGACGTCGATCTGACCGGTCATGACCTGCGTGAAGGTGCCGGGCGGGCCGCCGGTTGCGGTCGGCTTCGCCTTGGCGCCAAGCTCCTGGCCGAACGCCACCACGATGTTGTTCGAGCTCGACCCGCTGGTCGAATACGCGATGGTGTTGCTCGGCGTGAGGTCCTTGAGGCTCTTGATCGGCGAATCCGCCTTCACGTACCAGTAAAGATCGCCGGTGCCGGTGAACGCCGGCAGCAGGATGCGCACCGGCGCGCCACGCTGGAACGCGCGCATCACACCGGCGACGCCGACACCTGCGCCGAGATCGGCCGAGCCCGAAATCACGGCCTGGATCGTTTCGCCCGCGCCTTGCGTGCCGAACGCCTCGATCTTGAGATTGTGCTTCTTGAAGATGCCGACGTCCTCGCCGAGCGTCGGCGCCTGGTTCTCCCAGTTGTTGATCTGCCCGATCGCGATCTTGAGCGTGTCCTGCGCCGACGCGTGCGAAGCGCCAAGCGCGAGCAGCGCAAGCGCGAGTGCGATCCTGAAAGGTGTCATCGCTTCTTCCCCTTAGGCTTTGGCTTTGCTTTCGCCTTCTTCGCCCCGCTTGTCTTCGTCCCGCTCGTCTTGGCCGGCACGGCCGCGCCCGGGTTGGGCCTGCGTGCCGCAGCCTCGGCCGCGCGCACCGATGTATCGGATTTGCCGCGCCCTTCCTTGTCGGCCAATCGCCGCACCCAGTATTCGTAGGCGCGCGCGAGCGGCCCCGGCGCGAGGTTGAGCTGCCCGGCCATCTCGGCTTCGCCCGGCGTCAGCGGCGAGACGTGACCCAGCATGTGCGCGGCGAGCTGATGCTCGGCGTTCTTCGCCGAGTAGAGCGTGCGGAACACAAGCTCGCGCAGTTCGCCGCCAACCACGGTCGCGCCGTGGCGGCGCATCACGACGACCGAATGCTTGCCGAGCGCACGCGCGAGCGAGGCGCCCTCCTCGGGCTTCACCACCAGCAGATTGGTGTCGCCGAACTCGTCGCGGCTGTCCCACACCGGCGCGCTCTGCCCCATCGCGGCGCCGAGATGAAACACCGGCACCAGCGGCACGCCGGAAATCGCGAACGGCATGATCGAGGGCGCGTGATGATGGCACACCGCGTTGACGTCCGGGCGTGCCTTGAAGATCTCGCCGTGGATCACCCGCTCCGAATAGGGCCGCGTCACCGGCGGCACGATCGGATTGGAGTCGAGGTCGTATTCGAGGATGTCGTCCGCCTGCACCAGCCCGGGCGCGCGCGAGCGCGAGAGAAAATAGCGGTTCGGATTCCCCGGATGGCGCACGCTGATGTGGCCGAAGGCATCGAGAATGCCCTCGTTGGCGACGATGCGATAGGCTTCGGCGAGGGCGCGGCGCAGATCGGCGAGTGTATCGGGCACGGCGTTTCCTTGAAAATTGCATTTGGCTCGTTCGCGGCCCGCAGCAAACCCGAATGACCCGAGAACTTCAAGGCGAGCCGTGCTAAGAGCATGCCCCGAGCTCTCCCTCCTTCGATTGCGAAAATCCGCCGCATGCCCGTACAAATTGCCATTCTCGACGACGACCACGTCATCCGTCTCACCCGCTACGCGATTTCCGGCCCCGGCGAGATCGCGGAAAGTTGGGCGCGCGAATTCTTCATGCCCGAGGACGTGGAACCGGCACGCGTGTTCGCGCTCGGCCACGGCCTGCACACGAGCGACGGCGTGTCGCTCATCCCGATGGCGGCGAAGGTGGACCTGCGAAAGGGCAGCGAT
>DATEKY010000829.1:0-2059 GCA_035277225.1 Xanthobacteraceae bacterium | reverse complement strand
CTTGGTCTCGGCGAAGGGTCCGTCGATCACGCTGCGCTTGCCGCCCTGGAAGCGGATGCGCGCGCCCTTCTGGCTCGGCTGCAGCCCCGCGCCGTCGAGCATGATGCCGGCCTTGACCATCTCCTCGTTGAACTTGGCCATTGCGCCGAGCATCTCCTCGGACGGCATCTTGCCGGCCTCGCTGTCCTTGGTCGCCTTGACGATCACCATGAAACGCATCGGTCTGTTCCTTATGCTTGCGGTTTGACGGGTTGACGAAGAAATCGGGGCAAAGTGTTGCTCGCGACGGCGCAGACTTTCGCGGCCGTGGCGGATTGGGTGCGGGCGAAGCGCTCGAAGCTCAAGCGGATGCCGGCGTCGCGCGTGTGGAGTGCGCACGCGCCGCTGCGGCCGCCGTCGGCGGGGGCATGCAGCATGGCGAGCACCGTCAGGGCGATCGCCGGCAGGACGAAGTATCGCGGCTTGAACTCGATCATGTGACGCTCCTGTCGCTCTCTTGCAAGGACGACGAATGAGGAGGTGCCGGATCGACACGCGGCGGTGAAGAATTTTTCGTTTTTTATAACCTATTGAAAGATCTTCCTTATCAGCCTTCGATCGCCTGGTAGGCGGCGGTCCAGAAGTCCGTCAGCACCGCCGGTGCCTTCGGCTCGTCCCACACGCGCTGGGTCATCAGGATGCCGACCATGTCGTTGACCGGATCCATGTAGGCGGAGGTGCCGTAGCCGCCGTCCCAGCCGTAGCGGCCGGGCACGTCCGAGAGCGTGTCGCGCCGGGTGACCACCGCGACGCCGAAGCCCCAGCCGCGATTGTCCCAGAAACCGTCGAAGAACGGCGACGCCGCTTTCTGCTCCGGCGTGATGTGATCGATCGTCACCACCTCGACCGACGGCCGCGACAGGATGCGCGTGTCGCCGTGCTTGCCGTTGTTCAGCATCATGCGGCCGAACGCGAGATAGTCGTCCGCGGTCGTGACGAGCCCGCCGGCGCCGGACTCGAAGGTCGCAGGCTTGGCGAAGCGGCCGTTGCGCGGGTCGAAGACCTGCGTCTTGCCGGTCGCAAAATCGGTCGCATAGCATTCGGGCAGGCGGTCGAGCTTCTCGGCCGGCACGTGGAAGCCGGTGTCGCTCATGCCGAGCGGCGCGAAGATGCGCTCCTGCAGGAACGCGCCGAGCGTCTTGCCGGACGCGCGCGCGATCAGCACGCCGAGAATGTCGGAGCCGGAATTGTACAGCCACTGCTCGCCCGGCTGATGCACCAGCGGCAGGCTGCCGTAGCGCTGCATCAATTCGTCGGCCGGCAGCGCCGGCAACACCGGGCCGGGCGCAACGCCCGCCTCCTCCATCGCCTTCTGAATCGGATATTTCGAGGGAAACACCATGATGGCGCCGTAGCCGCATCGAAACGTCAGCAGGTCGCGCAAGCTGAGCGGGCGCTTTGCCGGCACGGTGTCGGTAACCGGGCTTTCCAGGGTGCGGATCACCTTGCGGTCGGCAAGCTCGGGAATGAACTTGTCGATCGGATCGTCGAGACGCAGCCTGCATTCCTCGACCAGGATCATCGCGGCGGCGGCGACGATCGGCTTGGTGATCGAGGCGCCGCGGAAGATCGTGTCGCGCCGCATCGGCTGGCTCGCGCCGAACGCCATCGTGCCGAGCGCGTCGACATGCGTGTCGCCATGCCGGCTTACGAGCGTGACGATGCCCGGCATGCGGCCGCCGACGTGGCGCGCCATGATGTCGTGCATGCGCGCGAGGCGCTCCGCGGAAAATGCCCGGCGATCGAGCGGCTTCATCTCGTCTATTCCTTCGGAAAGAACTGCATGTACGGCTCCGCCTCCTGCAGCACGCGCGCGTAGGACGGGCGCTGCTTCAGCCGATCGAGATACGCCGCGGCGTTGGGATAGCGGGGCCTAAGGGGCGCGATCTTGTCGAGATAGAACAGCGGCGGCGCCGCCGCGCAGTCGGCGATCGTGAACGTATCGCCCATCGCCCAGAGGCCGGCGGCCATCTGCTGCTCGACCATGCCGAGCGCGGTATCGGCGGTGGTGCGCGCCTCC
>DATEKY010000828.1:0-7071 GCA_035277225.1 Xanthobacteraceae bacterium | reverse complement strand
ATTGAAATACGACAGGTCGCCGAAGCCGGACTCGAATGCAATGGAAGCAATGGTACGGTCGGCCCACCTTTGATCGGTCAACAGGCGATTTGCGCGCACGAGCCGGCGGGCAAGCACAAATTCCGAAAAGGACGTTCCTTCACTTTCGAACAGCTTGCGGATGTAGCTGTCGGAAATCCTCTGGCGCCTGGCGACCGCGCCCGGCGTGAGATCGCCGTCGGTAAGGTGTGCCTCGATATCGTCTTTGACGGCACGCAACCGGGCGACACGTATTCCGCGACCCTCGGCGACGGCGGCCGCATCCCTCGTTGCGCCGATGGTGACAGCGACGAGATCGCAAATCTGGGTAACCAGCAATTGCCGCACGTCTGGCGCGCTGAGCATCGGATCATCGAACAATGCATCAGCGTAACTTCTCAACACGTTCAAGATGCCCGTGCCGCGCGGAATGGGGCGCAGAACGGCATCATCGATGTTGTGCACCAGCGGGCTTAGCGACGCACGGGGCAGTCGGATGACGCGATGGTCAACAAGCGCTGGCCGGTTGATCGTCCGTCCGGCCGAATAGCTCAGCAGCATGGCCTCGCCATCTCGCAGGGTCGCCTCCCCGCGGCGGCTTATCACCGTACTGAGCCCGCTGACGTTCAGATGAAAGCTGAAATCGTCGTTCCCATCACCGCTATCGCGATGCGGATGCACGTGTCGCACACCCCGCACGGTTCCGGATAGCAGGCCAAGCTCGGGCAGTTGGCGAATGCCGAAGTCGATATCGCAGACGAGGTCCGGAATTGGATTGAACGTTACCCAGGTCAAGCCTTGGTCGCGGAGCGTTCGCACGGCATCGCCGTGTGCTTTTACATGCAAGACATCTGCGGCACGCTGGGCCATGTCGTGTCGCCTCGTCGCGCTCTCCCTCGCCGAACATCAGCGGAGGTACTTCGGGAGGGTAACAATCAGCGTGGAGTCCCGTCCAGTCCAAGCCGAGTTCCCGCCGAGTCCAAGCCGGCCAGCCCGTACAACGCTATCCCGCAGGCTTGAATCTGGAGCAGACCATGAACAACCTCGTCAGCTTTCTCGCGGGACAAGCGTTCGGCCCTGGCAAGCCCTCTCGGCAAAAATCCCTGCATCTGCTCGCAAAATTCGGGTTCATCGCGCTGTTAGGGCAAGGCGTCGCGGCGAACGCCGCTGAAGTCAAGGTCTGGGCCGGTGCCGTGATGCCCGGAGTATTCGCGGAGCTTGGACCGCAATTCGAGCGCGCCACGGGACACAAGATCGTAATCCAGTACGGTCCCGGTCTCGCCTTCAAACGCCAGATCGAGGCTGGTGCAGCGTTCGACCTGGCCATCATCGGTTCGGACGTCGTGGATGATCTTATCAAGCAAGGCAAGATTGCTGGTGATACGCGTGCGGACATCGTCCGAGTCGGCATAGGCGTGGGTGTACGCGAAGGTGCGCCCAAGCCTGACATCAGTTCGGTTGACGCCTTCAAGAACACATTGCTCAATGCGAAATCAATCACTTATGCGCCGGACGGTGCGCCCGGGAGGCACCTTGCCAAGGTGTTCGATCGCCTTGGGATCGCCGAGCAGGTGAAGGCGAAGATCAAGCCAAATCCTGTCAACCGCGTTGCGCAGGTCGTCGCCGACGGAGAAGCCGAACTCGCAATTCACCCTACGCCTTCACTTGTGTCCGCCAAGGGTGTGCAGCTTGTCGGTCCGCTCCCGGGAGATCTCCAGGACTGGTTCGTCAACACTGCAGGCGTCATCACCACTGCCAAGCAACCGGATGCCGCCAGGGCCCTGATCAAGCTTCTGACGACACCGGAGGCCGCAGCGGTCATCAAGGCGAAAGGCATGGAGTCCCCCGGCCGGTGACGACTCTGGCGGACGCCCTCGCAAGCGGCACCGCTTAGCCGACATCGAAGCGGTCGCCGTCTCGGGCGGTGGTCCAGCGCAGAGTCCCGTTCAGTGCGAGTTCCACTCCCACGGGTCCAAGCCCGAGCGGCGCGATGATGATGATAGCGAACAAAGCGGTGAAACCTCAGGGAGTGTTCCAATGCGCCGTCTTGCCATTCCGCTCGCCTTGGCGGTTGTTGCCATCATCTGCGCCGAAACTGCCCGTGCCGACGACTGGCCGGCGCGGCCGGTCACGATGGTGGTGCCGTATGCGGCGGGCGGCCCGACCGACACGATCGGGCGCCTGTTCGCGCAGCAGATGAGCGAGATGCTCGGCCGCCAGGTCGTGGTCGAGAACGTTCCCGGTGCAGGCGGGATGACCGGTGCAAGCCGCGTCGCGCAGGCCGCGCCGGACGGCTACCAGGTGCTGTTCGGCGGCAGCGGCAATCTGGTCTTCAACCAGATTCTCTACAGGAAGCCGCTGTTCAATTCGGTCACCGACTTCATGCCGGTCGCTTTGCTGACCGAGCAATCGCTGGTGCTGATCGCGCGCAAGGACATGCCGGGCGATGGCCTGCAAGACTTCATGCGTTACGTGAAGGCGAACAAGACGAGCTTCGGCTCGGCCGGCGCCGGCTCCTCGACCCATCTCGGTTGCGTGATGCTCAATCTTGCGATCGGATCGGATGCCACGCATGTGCCGTATCGCGGCGTCACGCAGGCGATGCAGGATCTGATCGGCGGGCGCATCGACTACTACTGCGACATCATCGTGACGGCGGCGGCCCAGATCCAGGCGGGCGCGGTCAAACCGATCGCGATCCTCTCGCCGGCGCGCTCGCCGCTGCTCCCCGATGTCCGGACCGCGGGCGAACAGGGGCTCGCCGGTCTCGATACCTCGAACTGGTACGGACTTTTCCTTCCAAAGGGCACTCCCTCATCGGTCGTGCAGAAGTTGCGCGACACTGCTTCGGCGGCGCTGGACACGCCGTCATTTCGCGACCGGCTGCGCGGCCTCGGGGTCGACGTGGTCGCACCTGAGCGCCGCAGCCCGGACTATCTCGCGCGCTACCTCAAGGACGACATCGCGAAATGGACGGCGCCGATCAAGGCGAGCGGCGCCACGGTCGAGTGACCGCCAAAGCCGACCGGATTCGGCCGAGAGCGCCGCATTGGCCGGATCATCGCAACACTTCGTTGACCATAACGCCGGGGAAGCGCGGTTCGGTCGCAGCGGTTAAGCCGGGCGCAATCGGGCTTTGTTAACCCACGGTCTGATTGTCGCAGGGCGGCGAAGTGCGCGAGACCGAGATAGCAATCGTGGGTGCCGGGTTGGCGGGGTCGCTTGCCGCGACGATGCTCGGCCGCGCCGGGCATGCGGTGACCCTGATCGACCCGTTCGACGCCGCCCGGCCGGACTTCCGCTGCGAGAAGCTCGAAGAGGCGCATGTCGCGACCTTGCGCGACGCGCGCGTGCTCGACGAGGTGCTGCCCGTGACGCGGCACTATCGCGACATCTGGGTGGCGCGCCTCGGGCGCCTCGCCGAGATCAAGCCGATCGCCGAATACGGCATCGCCTACGGCGACCTGGTGAACGCCTTGCGCGCGCTGGTGCCGCCGCCCGTGACGTTCGTGCAGAGCAAGGTCGCGGGGCTTGCGCTGAGCGACGAGCGCCAGACGCTGACGCTGACCAACGGCGAAAAGATTTCCGCGCGCCTCGTGATCGGCGCGAACGGCGTGATGGGCGAGATGGTCGGACGGCGGCGCGAGATCAGCCGCTGCCACTCGGTCTCGGTCGGCTTCGACGTCGAGGCCGGCGAGTGGCCGTTTGCGGCGCTGACCTACTTCGGCGAAGACCCGGCGCAGCGCGTCGCCTACCTGACGCTGTTCCCCCTCCCCTCCGGCTTCCGCGTCAACCTGTTCGTCTACCGCGAACTGAACGATCCGTGGTTCAAGCGCCTGCGCGACAACCCCGCCGCGACCATCGCCGCAAGCCTGCCGCAGCTTGCGCGGCTCACCGGCGCGCTCAAGGTCAAGGGGCCGCTGAAGATCCGCCCGGTCGATCTGGTCGCGACCGACAACGTGCTGCAGGGTGGCGCCGCGCTGGTCGGCGATGCGTTCTCCACCGCCTGCCCGGTCAGCGGCACGGGAGCCGCGAAAGCGCTGCTCGACGCCGAGCGGCTGTGCAACATCTACGTGCCGGCCTGGCTCGCCAGCCCCGGCATGGGCGTGGAGAAGATCGCGCAGTACTACAACGACCCGGACAAGCGCCGCTCCGACGCGCATTCGCTGCGTACCTCGGTGTTCGCCAAGCGCGCGGCGCTCGGCGAAGGCCTCCTGTGGACCGCCTTCCGCTGGAGCTATTTCGCCGGCGCGCAGGCGCGCAACTTCCTCGAACGCGGCGAACTGGTGGCGGCGCGCTGACGCGCGAGTGTGCTAGAAGCCGCTGCATGATCGCCGACCGACAATCCCGCGCGCGCGTCTGGTTCGAGCAGCTGCGCGACGACATCTGCACGGCCTTCGAAGCGCTGGAGGATGCGCTGCCGGGAAGTGCGCCGTTCGCCGAGCGCGCGGCGGGACGCTTCGTGCGCACGCCGTGGCAGCGCGCGGATCACACCGGCGCGCTGGGCGGCGGCGGAGTCATGTCCATGATGCACGGCCGCGTGTTCGAGAAGGTCGGCGTGCATTGCTCGACCGTGCACGGCGAGTTCGCGCCCGAATTCCGCGCGCAGATCCCGGGCGCTGCCGACGACCCGCGCTTCTGGGCCTCGGGCATTTCGCTGATCGCGCACATGCACAATCCGCACGTGCCGGCGGTGCACATGAACACGCGCTTCGTGGTCACCACCAAGGCGTGGTTCGGCGGCGGCGCCGACCTCACCCCGGTGCTCGACCGCCGCCGCACCCAGGACGATCCGGACACGCAGGCGTTCCACGCCGCGATGAAGGCCGCGTGCGATGCGCATGCGGCGATTGCGCCGTACGAGAAGTTCAAGACCTGGTGCGACGAATACTTCTTTCTCAAGCACCGCAACGAGATGCGCGGCATCGGCGGCATCTTCTACGATTATCTCGAGACCGACTGGGATGCGGCGTTTGCGTTCACGCAGGACGTCGGGCGCGCGTTCCTCGGCGTCTATCCGGAGCTGGTGCGGCGCAATGCCGCGACGCCGTGGAGCGAAGCCGAGCGTGAGGAGCAACTGGTGCGGCGCGGGCGCTACGTCGAGTTCAATCTGCTGTACGACCGCGGCACGATCTTCGGCCTGCGCACCGGCGGTAATGTCGACTCGATCCTGTCGTCAATGCCGCCGGTGGTGAAGTGGCCTTGAGCCGGCTCGTGCGTTAGAAGCACGGAATCATTTGGGAGAAAATCGATGGCCTTGCTGCCCGGCGAAATCGTCCAGCTCAAATCCGGCGGTCCGCTGATGACCATCGTCAAGGTCGAGGACACCAAGCGCATCACCTGCATGTGGTACGCGCAGGAGCAGGGCGAGTTCCGCACCCAGGTGTTCGAACAGGCCTGGCTCGACCAGATCGATATCGAGGACGATGATGACGACGATTGAGCGGTTTTATTTGCGCGTGATCTTGTCCGAAAACCGGTGTCCACTTTTCGGGATCACGCGCTAGCGAAACGCCCCGACGATCATCAGCAGCCCGCCGGTAATCACCACCGCGTCGAGGATGGCGGTGTGCAGGTGGATCGGCAGCCGGTCAACGATCGCCTTCGCGAGGAAGGCACCGGGAAACGCCACGCAGCCGATCAGCAGTGCGACCGCGACCACCTTGGCGTCGACCGCGCCGAATACGCCGAACACGCCGATCTTCACGACACCAATCGCGACCGAAATCGCCGCATCGGTGGCGATCACAGCGGCGCCCTGCAGGCCGGCCGCCATCAGCATCGACAGCAGGATGATCCCGGCGCCGCTGGTGCCGCCGACCACCACGCCCCAGAAGAACGACGCGACCGCGAGCCCCTTGTCGTCGAGGGTGAGCCCGTGGCGCTTCGACAGCCGCCGCAGCGGCACGCTCAAGGTCATCATGCTGCCGATCACGATCATGGCGCCGCGTCCGGTGAGCAGCGTGTAGCCCCAGGCGCCGAGCATCGTGGTCGGCAGCGCGCAGAGGAAGATGATCACGCCGCGGCGTCCGTCGATCACCTGGCGGAATGCGACCGAGCGGCTGGTATTGGTGAACAGCGCCGAGATCGCGATGATCGGCACCACCGGCTCGGCGCCCACGATCGGGACGAGCACCAACGGCATCAGCGCTCCGGTGCCGTAACCCGCGACGCCGCCGATGATCGAGGCGAGCGCCGCCATCGCGGCGATCAGCATCAGTTCGGTGGCGGAGAGGCTTTGCAGGGCGGCGAGCATTGGCACATTCGTCATGCCCGGCCTTGTGCCGGGCATCCACGTCTCGGTGCACACTCAACAAGACGTGGGTGGCCGGGACAAGCCCGGCCACGACGGATACTTGTTACTTCGCGGTCAAATCCGCCGGCGAGATCAGCACGCTGAACTGCCGGCACCAGATGATGACGCTCTGGTAGTTCTTCAGGTCGACGCCGGCCGGAATGGCGTAGCGCTGGCTGCCCTTGAAGGCGCGCAGGCCGCCGAGATCGATGAACATCGCCTCGCCCAGGTCGGAATTCCTCCGGATGCCGGCTTTCGGCACCAGATAGACATGAAACGCAGGCCCCGGCCCGACCTCGAAGTCCGGCTCGAGGAACACCGCACGCTCGTAGACCGAGACCTTGCCGCGGCCCCAGTGGACCGGATCGGACGGATTGGCGTGGATGAAGGTGCCGGTCGCGACCAGCTTCGCCTTGTCGGATTCGCTGAGTTGATCGGACGCGGCCGGTGGCGGAAACACGAACGGATAGACGAAGAAGCCGAGCGCGACGCCGAAGCCGGTGCCGAGCACCCCGCCGAGCAGGAAGATCGCCAGTGCGCGAAAGAAGCGGGTCATCGCAGCCCTCCCCCATTTCGGCAATCCTAGCGCGGCGATGGCAGACCGGTTGTCACGCCTTTGCGGCGCGCGGTCACAGTTTTCTGACGCGGCCGTGTGGTTGCTGTGATCGGCATCCGGTCGTGCCGCGCTTCCCTCGCCCCGTAAGCGCGGGGAGAGGGAAAGGAAGTCATCCCCACTCCCTGACATCGACAAACCGGCC
>DATEKY010000827.1:0-5985 GCA_035277225.1 Xanthobacteraceae bacterium | reverse complement strand
CGCATCAAGTAGCGTGATCTCGCTGCACGACATCGTGCCGGCGCAACAGACGCTCGAGGCCGCGCCGCGCGGGCTGCCGATCCCGTGGTGGGCGAAGATCGGCGCCAAGATCGTGCTGTCGCGCGCGATGCCAAGCTACCGCGTGCGCAAGGCGCTCGGGCTGTTCTTGCACGGCAATCTCGACCACAACGTCGCGCAGCATCATGCCTTCGTGAAGAACGTGCTGGCGCAGCACGAACGCGTCACCGGCGGCAAAGCGAAATCGCTGCTGGAACTCGGACCGGGAAACAGCCTGGGCACCGCGCTGTTCGCGGCGGCGGACGGCGTTGAACGCATTTGGCTTGCCGATGTCGGCGACTTCGCGTCGGACGACATGGCGTTCTATCGGCGGCTCGCCGCCATGGTCCCGGCCTATCCGGGCCACCAGCGCATCGATTTCACCGACCGCGCCGCCATGCTGCGGTCCCTCAACGCGACGTATTTGACGGACGGCACGGCGAGCCTGCGCGACATTCCGGACGGCTCGCTCGACCTCATTCTCTCGACTGCCGTGCTCGAGCATGTCGGCCGCGCCGACTTCCCGCTGCTGGCGCGCGAGATGATGCGGCTGCTGCGCCCGGGCGGCACCGCCTATCACGAGGTCGACCTGATGGATCATCTGGGAGGCGCGCAGAACAATTTGCGCTTCTCGCAGGCGACCTGGGAAAGCCCGCTGATGGCGAAGTCGGGCTTCTATACCAACCGCCTGCGCTGCCGCGAGATTTTGCAAATCATGCGCGATGCGGGCTTCGAGGCCGCGCTGACGCGCGTCGCGCGCTGGGGATCGCCGCCGACGCCGCGCGCGGCGCTTGACCGGCAATTTCGCGACTTGCCGGACGACGAACTGCTGATCGCCAACTTCGGCATGCTGTTGCGCAAGCCGATGTAGCCGCAGTGCCCTCTCCCCTTGAGGGAGAGGGCAGCTCGATGGTGCAACAATGACAGTTGGGTGAGGGGTGAGATCGCAACCCCTCACCCGATCGCGTGCGTTGACGCGCCGGCGATGCCCTCTCCCTCAAGGGGAGAGGGCAAACGTGGCAAGCACCCGCGTACTCCGAGAGAGCAAGTCAAGATGTCACGCCGGTGCCGGCTCGGCCTCTTCGGCCGGCAGCAGCGCGGGCTTGGCCGGTTCGGCCGCGAGAAACTGCGCCTGCGCGAGATCGGCGAAACGCCCGCCCTTGGCGACCAGCTCGTCGAACGTGCCGCTCTCGATCACGCGGCCCTGGTCGAACACCATGATGCGGTCGGCGTTGCGCACGGTCGCGAGACGATGCGCGATCACGAAGGTGGTGCGTCCCCTCATCACCTCGTCGAGCGCGGCCTGCACCTTGCGTTCGGTGGTGGCGTCGAGCGAACTCGTCGCCTCGTCGAGAATGAGGATCGGCGGATCCTTCAAGAGCGCGCGCGCGATCGACAGGCGCTGGCGCTCGCCGCCCGACAGCGCACGCCCGCGCTCGCCGACATTGCCGGCAAGCCCTTCCGGATGGCGCGCGATCAGCTCGGTCGCCTGCGCGCGCTCGGCCGCCTCGCGCAGCTGCTCGTCGGTCGCGTTCGGGTTGCCGACGCGCAGGTTCTCGGCGATCGAGCGGTTGAACAGCAGCGCCTCCTGGTAGACCACGCCGATGTTGTGGCGCAGCGCCGCAAGCTTCATCGCGCGGATGTCCATGCCGTCGATCTTGATCGAGCCCGACTGCGGGTCGAAGGCGCGGTGCAGCAGCGCCAGCGCGGTCGACTTGCCGGCGCCGGTGGTGCCGACGAAGGCGACGGTCTCGCCCGGCAGCACCGTGAAGCTGAGGTCGGCAACCGCCGGGCGCTTCCCGTCATAGGAAAACGACACGTCGGAGAACTCGATCAGCCCGCGCACGCGGCCCGGATCGACCGCGTCGGGCCGGTCGCGCACGGTCGGCTCGGTGTCGAGCACGTCGAAGAATTCGCGCAGCCGCGGCGCGTCCATCAGCACGCGGTTGGCGAAGCCGACCGCCTGCTCGAGCCGCGTGATCAGCAGTGCGGCAAAATTGATGAAGGTGACGATCTCGCCGATGGTCGCGAGATTGTTGATGTGCAGGTAGATGCCGACGACGAAGATCGACAGGATCGTGATGGTGGTCGAGGCGCGCGTCAGCACCGCGATCATTGCCCACCACGACAGCACCGGCATCTGCGCGGCGAGCAGGCGGTCGACCGTCATGCGCAGGCCCGACACCTCGGCCTCGACGCGGGCGAAGCCCTGCACCAGCGCGACGTTGCCGAGCGCGTCCGAGGTGCGCTCGGACAGCGCCGTGTAGTGGCTCTCGACCGAGCGCTGTAGCGTGTCGGTCTTGTACATCACCAGCGCGGTCAGGCCCGCGAAGACCACGCACAGGATGATGAGCAGGCCGGCGAGCCGCCAGTTGATGTAGAGCGAGATCGGCAGCAGCACGAGCAGCGAGACGAACGCCGCGAAATGCTCGCGGAAGAAGGACAGCCACAGCGCCCACAGCGCATCGACGCCGGTGAGCATCACCTTCAGGAGCCGGCCGGAATGCGTGCCGCCATGGAACGAGAGCGGGAGCTGCAGCAGGTGCTCGAAATACATCGTCAGCACGCCCTGCTTGCGGCGGTGCGCGAGCCGGTCGGCGTGCAGCGCGACCAGCACGCTGCATCCGATGGTGAACAGCCCGAAGCCGACCCAGGCCGCCATCAAGGGGGTCAGGTCGGCGGCGCTCGGCGCCACCGAGGCGGCCTGCGCCCTTACCAGCGTGTCGATGATGCGGCCGAACAGCACCGGCTCGGCGAATTGCGCGATCGCGAGCGCCAGATTGGCGAACGCCAGCACCCAGCCGAGGCGGGCCTCGGGGCCGAGCAGAGCGAGAACGCGGCTGTAAAGTCGGATGAAGCTCATCGAGGGTCGGCGCGGTTGCGGGCCGGCACTCTAGCGCAAGGGCGGTGGCCCGCAATCGCGTCGCCGCTGCGCTGCCGGGCGCCACCGGCGCTTAGCGCATGATAATGCGGGGGATTTGCTCCGGTTCCATCGGTGAGAACGCGAGCCGGTGCCAGTCCCCGGATGGGCGGCATGAATTGAGATTCGGCCATTGCTCTTGTCGAGCCAATGCGCCGACCTTTCTTTTTTGAGGGCGGCTTCAAAGAGTTGGCGGTCCCCGGGGTTCTCCCGGGGGTAGGGAAACTCCTTATTGCCCCGCAGGGGGGCTTTCGATACGGGTTCCCGCATTCAACAGGCCAGACCGTGATTTAAAAGATTGATGTGCCGACGTCGGACAATTTAAAGGTGTAAATGGACGCTCGGGGAGTCAAGGCTGGTGGGGCGATGGTCAACATACCGACGGATCTGCTGCGGACGCTGATCGCAGTCATCGATCTGCGCAGCTTCACGCGGGCCGCACAGTCGCTCGGTGTCACCCAGCCTGCGGTGAGCGCACAGATCAAGCGCCTGCAGGCGCTGCTCGGTGCCGACCTGTTCGACAAGACGGCTCCCGGCGTGACGCTGACCGCGCGCGGCGAGACGATGGTCAACTACGCGCGGCGCATCCTCGCGCTCAACGACCAGATGCTCGAGGCGACGGCGGGGGGGCCGGCTGCGCGGCTGCGCATCGGGCTCACGATCGATTATTTCGAAGGACCGGCCTTGCGCGCGATCGCGGCATTCCTCGCGGCTCACCCCGGGGTGCGCTGCCAGGTCCATGCCGAGCATTCTTCAGCGCTGCTGCGCGATCTGCGCCGCGGCGATTTCGATCTCGTGCTCGCGGCATCCGACATCGACCAGGCGGAGAGCGCTTACCGCCGCTGGGTCGAGCCGATCGCCTGGGGCGCGGCTTCGCCCGCCGTCGCCGAAGCGGACGGACCTTTGCGGCTGGCCGTCGTGGGCGAGGGCAGTCTGTCGCGGCAATTGGGCGTCGCGGCGCTGGAAGAGGCCGGCATCGACTACGAGATCACGTATGTCGGCGGCAGCTTCGGCGGCCTGATCCAGGCGGCTGCGGCCGGCATCGGCGTCGTCTGCCTGGCGAAGCATCTTCTGCTCGCTGGGGGTCTGCAGGTGCTCGAAAGCTCGCCGCGCCTTCCAAAAATGCCCGACGTGGCACGCGGCATCTATCTGCGCGAGGGCGCGGACGCGCCGAAACTGCGCGAGCTGGCCGACCAGATCGCCGAGTCGGTCGGGCATGCTCGCGGAGCGATCTCGCAGCCGGGCACGCCGCTGACCGCCGTGCGCTGAGCGTCCCGGTTATCAGTGGAGCATGATCTTTAAACCGGTGCCCATCCCCGATCGGGTCGAGGACATGCTTTTCGGGATCATGCCCTAGCCTTGCGCGAAGCCCGAGCGCTGCGCCCAGCCGGTCATGCGCGCCTCGAGCATGGCCATCAGCGCGTACATCACGATGCCTTCCACCGCGAGCGCGAGCAGGCCGGCGAAGATCAGCGGCACCTGGAACTGCGCCTGCGCCTGCAGCATCAGGTTGCCGATCCCCTCGTTCGACGCGATGCTCTCGGAGATCACCGAGCCCACGAAGGCGAGCGTGATCGCCACCTTCAGCGACCCGAAGAAGTAGGGCAGCGCGCGCGGAATGCCCACTTTGCGCATGATATCGAGCTTCGAGGCGCCAAGCGCCTTGAGCACGTCCTCGAGCTCGGGCTCGATCGTCGCGAGCCCGGTCGCGACGTTGACCACGATCGGGAAGAACGAGATCAGGAACGCGGTCAGCACCGCGGGCGTGAATCCGATGCCGAACCACAACGCCAGGATCGGCACCACGGCCACTTTAGGGATCGCATTGAAGCCGATCATCAGCGGATAGACGCCGGCATAGATCGCGCGCGACCAGCCGACCGCCAGCCCGAGCAGCAGCCCGAAGCCGACCGCCAGGGCGAAACCGATCAGCGTGGTCGAGAGCGTGAAGGCCGAATGCTTGGTGAGCGGCCACCAATAGTCGACGAACGCTTTCGCAATCAGCGAAGGCGGCGGCAGGAAAAACGGCGGGACGTTGAAGACGCGGCAGCAGACTTCCCACACGACGAACAGCGCGATCGTCGCGATCCAGGGCGCGAGGCGAACGGCGAGGCTCGTCTTCATTGCCGCGCCTGCACGATGTGCTCGCGCAGCTCATGCACGATCGCGCCGAACTCGGGGGAGAACGTCACTTCGAGATCGCGCGGCCGCGGGATGTCGACCACGCGTTCGGCGAGCACGCGGCCGGGCCGGGCGGACATGACGAAGATGCGGTCGGCGAGGAACACCGCCTCGCGCAGATCGTGGGTGACCAGCACGATGGTGATCTTGCGCGCCGCGTGCAGGTCGCGGATCACGCACCACAGCTCCTCGCGGGTGAAGGCGTCGAGAGCGCCGAACGGCTCGTCGAGCATCAGCAGGTCGGGCTCGTGGATCAGCGCGCGGCACAGCGACGTCCGCTGCTGCATGCCGCCGGAGAGCTCCCAGGGGTACTTGCTGCCTTGGCCGCGCAAGCCGACCGAGGCGAGCAGGTTCTCGGCGCGTTCGACATATTCGGCCTTGTGGCGGCGCAGCCGGCTGCGGTGCGGCTCGACGATCTCGAGCGGCAGCAGCAGGTTTTCCAATGTCGTGCGCCAGGGCAGCAAGGTCGGCGCCTGGAACGCCATGCCGGCGATCTTGACCGGCTTGCTCACGACCTCGCCGGCGACCCGCACCGCGCCCTTGAACGGAAACTGCAAGCCGGTCGCGAGCTTCATCAGGGTCGACTTGCCGCAACCCGACGGTCCGACCACGGCGGCGAATTCGCCGCGGTTCACGTTGATCGAGAGGCCCTCGACCGCGAGCGTGCCGCCGGCGCCGCCATAGATGTGGCTCACGCCGTCGAGCGTGACGAAGGCGTCAGGCGCCGGCTGGTTCTGGAGCATGGTCCCCCGCTATGCCCCGTCCAGAAGCAAGGACCGTGCTCGCCGTCAGTCGAGCTTGCGGTCCTTCTCGGCCGGGAGGAACGA
>DATEKY010000826.1:0-2248 GCA_035277225.1 Xanthobacteraceae bacterium | reverse complement strand
TGTTTTCTCAATCTCTTCAACCAGTTCCCGCGCAGCATGGAGCGCGGGAGAGATCAGGTTCTCGGGCACGTCCGCCTCGTCGGAAAAATCGATCCGCGCCTCGACCAGCGCGAGCGCCGCGATCAGCCGCTGCCGCCAGGTCTCGGCCTGCCCGCCGAGCGCGCCGGACAGTTGCCGCATCGCCTGCGCGCGCTGCGCCTCGGTCTCGGCAAACACCAGATCGGCGAGGCCCTCGACTGCGGTCAGGTCGAGCTTGCCGTTGGCGAAGGCGCGCCGGGTGAACTCGCCCGCCTCCGCCGGCCGAAACCCCGGCAGCTTCGAGAGCTCGGCCTGCACCGCCGCCACCACCGCCCTGCCCCCGTGCAGGTGCAGCTCGACCATGTCCTCCCCGGTCTCGGTATTCGGCCCGGGAAACCACAGCACCAGCACCTCATCGAGGATCGCCCTGGTGTCCGGCCGGCGCAGGCGGCGGAACACCCCCTTGCGCGGCTCGGGCAATTTGCCGCCGAGCGCGGTCAGCGCGGCGCTCGCCTGCGGACCGCTCACGCGCACCACCGCGATCGCGGCGGGCAGGCGGCCGGAGGACAGGGCAAAAATGGTGGGGCGATCGGTGGTAGCCATATGCGCTATCCTATAAGCGCACATATCCTGCGATGCGAGGACACATGGCCGAAATCAAGCTCGCGTTCGACGCCGCCGACGACTATGAGCGCTTCATGGGGCGGTGGAGCCGCGCCATCGGTGAAAAATTTCTCGCCTGGCTTGCGCCGCCGCCGGGCGCGCAATGGCTCGACGCCGGCTGCGGCACCGGCGCGTTCAGCGACCTGATCCGGCAGCGCGGCGCGCCGAAGTCGCTCACCGGCATCGATCCGTCCGCCGCGCAGGTCGAGTTCGCGCGCAAGCTCCTGCCCGGCGCCACGTTCGATGTCGGCGACGCGATGGCGTTGCCGTATGGCGACGCAAGCTTCGACGTCGTCGCCTCGGCGCTGGTGATCCATTTCATCCCCGATCGCGCGAAAGCGTTCGCCGAGATGAAGCGCGTGCTGCGCCCCGGCGGTCTCGTCGGCGGCTACACCTGGAAACGCACCGCGACGACCGATCACGCCGCCTATGCGCCGATGCTGCACGGCGCCGAGCACATCGGCGGCACGGCACTGCGCTCGCCGATCGTGCCGGAAGGCTCGCGCGAGGGGATGCAGGCGAGCCTCACCGCCGCGGGCTTTACCGACGTGACCGCGACCGAGATCGAGGTGACGCAGAGCTTCCGCGACTTCGACGAGTACTGGGAGATCCAGACGCTGCCGTTCTCACCCTCCGGCAAGACGGTGGCGCAGCTCGACGACGCGCAGCGCGCGCGTTTGCGCGAGCACATGCGCGCGACCTTGCCGACCGCGCGCGACGGCAGCATCAGCTACGCGGCGGTCGCGATCGCCGGGAAAGGGCGCAAGGGGTGAGTAAGGCACGCCGGCCACGCACGTATCGCACGCCCGGCAATCACGGCTACAATGCTCGCATGAAAAAACTAACCGTCCGCCTGCCTGACTCGCTTGTGTCTCAGATCGAAGCCGAAGCGCGCGCACTCAACGTTTCCAAATCCGAAGTCGTGCGCCAGCGTCTCGCTTCCGTCAGCGCAGCCAGGCGCGTGTCATATGATTCGATCGCTCACCTTGTCGGCTCTGTTGACGGACTACCTGCGGACCTCAGCACGAACACCAAGCGATATCTCCGGGAGGGCTATGGCCGAAAACCTTATCGATGATACGAGCTCCCTTCGGCGACGAGCGGAACCGCTCAAGACGCCATGACCTCCCCGCTCCTCGCCTTCCTCGTCAAGCTGCCGCTCGCCCTCCTCGTCTTCCTGCTGGTCGCCTATGCCGGCACGGTGAGCAAGCGCGTCGCCGGTGTGCTGTTCACCTTTCCGATCCTCAACGGCATTGCGATCATCGCGAGCGATGAGCCGACCGTCGTGGCGGATGCGATCTATCCGCTGGTGATCTTCAACTGCGTGCTGTTCGCCGCGCTGATCACCTATCCGCGGATACTGCCGCCCGTTGGCGCATTGCCGCGTTGGGGCCGGCTGTTCGCACGGGTCATCGCGTGGGCGCTCGCGTGGCTCGCCGGCGCCGCCATCGTCACGCATTTCCGCAGTGCGATTTCGGGCGGCGGCGTGCTGCTGACCGGGGCCGCGATCTTCGCGATCGCCTTCATGGCCTTCGCCTGGTCACGCGGCGTACCGGCCGACGCAGCG
>DATEKY010000825.1:0-2425 GCA_035277225.1 Xanthobacteraceae bacterium | reverse complement strand
AGTCCCGCCCCAGTACACATGCGTGTGCAGGTCGATCAGGCCGGGCGTGACGATGTAGCCCTTCACGTCGCGCACTTCCGCAGCGCCGGTGAGGTCGTTGCCGACCTTGGCGACCTTGCCGCCGGTGAACGCCACGTCGGTAACGCGGTCGATGTTCTGCGACGGGTCGACGACGCGCGCGCCTTTGAGGATCAGATCGTAGGGCATTCCCCCTCCTTGTCATTCCGGGACGGCCCGAAGGGCCGGGCCCGGAATCCATAACCACAGCAGGTTATTTGATGCACCAGTCTTCGTAGTCTCTTGTCTCGTGTCTATGGATTCCGGGCTCGCCGCTGCGCGGCGCCCCGGAATGACTAGCGCGCGCAAAGGGCGATCAGGCGGTCGAGAAACACGCCGCATTTCTCAAGCTCGCTGATCGCGATGAACTCGTCGGCCTTGTGCGCCTGATCGATCGAGCCGGGGCCGATGACGATGGTCGGAATGCCGGCCTGCGAGAACAGCCCGCCTTCGGTGCCGTAGGCGACCTTGCTGTGGCTGTTGCGGCCGGACAGCTGCTTTGCGAGCAGCGTCACCTCGGCGTTCTCCGGCGTGTCGAGCCCGGCGAACTCGGAGCGGTCCTCGAACTCGAAGCCGGCCTCGGGCGCGACCGCCTTCATTTCCGGCTCGAGCACGGTCCTGGCGTAGTCGATCACCTCCTGCGCCAGCACCGATGATTTGTCGGCCGCCAGCACGCGGAATTCGAACTCGAAGGTCGCGATGTCCGGCACGATGTTGAGCGCCGTGCCACCGTGCAGGTAGCCGGTGTGGCCGGTGCTGAACGGCACGTCGTAAAGCTCGTCGCGCGCCCCGCTTTTGGCCATCCGGTCCGAGATATCACGGATCTTGGCGATCACACGCGCCGCGTACTCCACCGCGTTGACGCCGAGCGGCGCGAGCGAGGAATGGCAGGTGCGCCCGTGCACCGTCACCTTGAACGAGCGTTTTCCCTTGTGCCCGATCACCACGTCCATCTCGGTCGGCTCGCCGACGAAGCAGGCGATCGGCTTGCCCATTCCCTCGACGATCTTCGGGATCATCCGCCGCACGCCCCAGCAGCCGACTTCCTCGTCGTAGGAAAACGCGAGATGCAGCGGCTTCTTCAGCGGCGCCTTCAGCATGTCCGGCACGGCGGCGAGGCAGCACGCCACGTAGCCTTTCATGTCGGTCGAGCCGCGGCCGTAAAGCTTGCCGTCGCGCTCGGTCAGCTTGAACGGGCTATCCGTCCAGTTCTGATCCTCCACCGGCACCACGTCGGTGTGGCCGGACAGCACGTAACCGGGGACATCCTTCGGCCCGATCACCGCCCACAGGTTCGATTTCTTGCCGGTCTCGTCATAGATGCGCTCGTGCTTCACGCCGAGCTTGTCGAGATATCCCTCGACCCAGGCGATCAGGTCGAGATTGGAATTGCGGCTCACGGTGTCGAAGCCGACCAGTGCGGTCAGGATGTCTTTGCTGCTTTGCAGGTTCATGTTCAGTCCCAATGGTCCTGCATCATGCATTGCAGGCCGCCTGCTGTCATCCCGGCCGACCCCGGCCCCTGAGCCGGGAGAGCCGGGACCCATCGAGCCTCGATTTTCAGCCTTTCGAGCGCGCGGAGATGTGGGTCCCGGCTCTCGCGACCTCCGGCCGCTCGGCCGGGATGACAACCGCGTCGATTGTGCGATGATCGCCGCGCCATGCCCGACATCAAATCCCTCACCGCCGCCGAGTTGCTCCGCCTCTATCGCCGCCGCGAGTTGTCGCCGGTCGAGGTCACGCGCGACCAGCTCGACCGCATCGAGCAATTCCAGCCGGCCATCAACGCCTTCATCATCGTGGACCGCGACGGCGCGCTCGCCGCCGCGAAGGCCTCGGAGGCGCGCTGGCAGAAGGGCGAGCCGGTCGGGCTTGCCGATGGCCTCGGCGCGACCGTGAAGGACAACATCTGGCTCAAGGGCTTCCCGTCGCGCCGCGGCTCGCTTACCAGCGATCCGGCGCCGATGAAGGAGGATGCGCCGGCGGTCGCGCGGCTGCGCGAGAGCGGCGCCGTCATCCTCGGCAAGACCACGCTCCCCGAATTCGGCTGGATCGGCGTGACGCACTCGCCGCTCACCGGCATCACGCGCAATCCGTGGAAGCTCGACCGCACGCCGGGCGGCTCGTCCGGCGGCGCGGCGGCCGCGGCACTGCTCAACCTCGGCCATCTGCATATCGGCACCGACGGCGCCGGCTCGATCCGCATTCCGGCGGCCTTCACCGGCGTGTTCGGCATCAAGCCGAGCTTCGGCCGCGTCGCCGCCTATCCGGCCTCGCCGTTCAGCATCCTCGCCCATGTCGGCCCGCTGACCCGCACCGTGACGGACGCGGCGCTGATGCTCTCCGTGATCGGCGGACCGGACATGCG
>DATEKY010000824.1:0-3221 GCA_035277225.1 Xanthobacteraceae bacterium | reverse complement strand
TAGATATCGCGGATCTCGGACGTCAGCCGGCGCTGGCCGAGATAGAAGTCGTCGGGCGACGGCGGCTTGTAGTTGGTCAGATTGAGGATGCCGACGTCGACCGCCGCAACGGTGATCCTCGCCTCCTCGCCGGGCGCAAGGCCGTTCAGCTTGACCGGCACGCGCAACGCGCCGTTCGGGCGCATCAGGCTCGGCAGCGGCATCTCGAAGGCGAGCGTGCGCGCGCGTCTGTCGACCGAGAACCACTGCAGGCCGATGGCGCGGCCCGGCATGCGGCTCGCCGCCTCGTCGAGCGGACGGCGCAAGGTGGCGACCACGTAGGCGCCCGAGCCCCAATCGTTGCCGATCTTGAGCGGGATCTTCGCCGTGCCGGCCTGCACGTCGACGGTCTGGGTTGCCAGCAGGCGGTCGCCGACCACGTTGATCGTCACCTTGCCGGCGGTGCGCGCCGTGACTGCCACGTTCATCGTGTCGCCCGAGGCAAATTCCGACTTGTCGAGCGCGATCTCGAGCAGGTCGGGCGTGTCGGTCGACGCGTCGGCGTAGAATCCGGCGTCGAACGTCACGGACGTCGGCGGAATGCTGCGATCGTCGCTCACGACATCGAGCCGATAGCGGCCCCAGGTCACCGGCAGCGCGATGCGGCCGGGCTTGTCGGCGGCGACATCGACGCGCCCGTCCGCGATGCGGCGCGAGCTCTTGACCGGCTCGTACTCCCAGCGCCCGTCGCGGCGATAGTACTGATAGCGCCGCTCGACCTTGAGCAGCTCGTAGCGCAGCCCGCTCGCCGCGAGCTGCTTGCCGTCGGGCGAAGCCACGATGACGTCGAAGCCGGCGCTTTCGCCCTCGCCGAGCGAGCGCCCGGAGAACAGCGGCTTGACGCCGATCATCGTGGAGGCTGGAACGATCGGCAGCGTCAGATTGCGCTCGACCGCGCGGCCGCCGGACTCGACCAGGCGGACGGTGATCTGCGCCTCGAGCGGACGCGAGGTCGACGGCAGCTTGTCGAGCGACACGTTGAACTTCGCCTTGCCGTCGTCGTCGGTCTCGGGCAGGTCCTCGAGCGCGGTCTGCTCGGTGCGCAGCTCCTGCTCGTCGTCGTTGACGCCGAAATTGTAGCCGGGGAAGCCGGGCCGCTCGTCCGCGCCGCGGATCTTCATCTCGCCTTCGAGCGCCAGATTCGAAGCCGGCGCGCCGTAGAGGAAGCGGCCGTCGACCGTGACTTCGGCCGGCTGCGCCTGCGACAGCTTGCCGGTCGGCGACGCGAGGTCGAACTCCATGCGATCCGGCACATAGTCTTCGACCAGGAAGCTGGTGGTGCCGACCGACGGGCCTTTCGGGTCGGTATAGGCGCGCACGCGGTAGGTGCCGGTCGGCGCCGACGAGATCATCGGGAACGAGAGGGCACGGCCGCCGGCGCCCTGGTCCTGCACCACGGTGCGGCGGTACTCGACGCCGTCGGGGCGCTCGACCACCAGCGTCATCGGCACGCCGGTGACTGCGACGCCCTTGGAGTCGCGCAACAACGTGGTGAGATGCACAGTCTCGCCGGTGCGGTAGACGCCGCGCTCGGCGTAGAGGAACGCATCGAGCCCGGCGCCGACCGAGCGGCCCGCGACGCCGCGATCGGTCAGGTCGAAGGCTGAGCCTTTCAGGCTGAGGAACGCGTAGTCGGTCTTGGCGTCGGCGACGATCATGGCGGGCGCGAGACCGCCCTCCCCGCGCGACAGCCCCGCCTCGAAACGCGCAAAGCCGGCGGCGTCGGTGGTCCGCGTTGCCAGCACCTCGTTGTTGCGCGCGACCAGCCGGACTTCGATTCCCGCCTTGGCTTCGGTGCTGGCGAGCGAGTTGACGAAGACGTTAACGCCGTCATTGCCGGAGAAGGCGGTGAGGCCGAGGTCGGAGACGATGAACCACTGCGTCGCGAGCTGGCCGTATTCCTCGTCGCGGCGGGTGCCTTCCGGCTCCGCAGTCATCACATAGACGCCGGGCTTGAGATCGCCGATCGCCTGGTCGACCGGGAAGGCCGTGGTCACGTCGGCGTTGAGCACCGACTCGATCTTCATCTCGCCCTTCCAGGCAAGCTCGCCCTTCTCGGACTGAAGACGCGTGCGGTCGTAGCGGTCGATGTTGCGCTGGAAGTCGTTGCCGAACACGGTTTCGATCAGGCTGCGGTCGCCGATGCGATGGACCTGGATCTGCACCGACGAGGTATTGACGCTGACCACCGGAATGCCGCGCTGGCCAGTGCGCGGCAGCACGTAGGCTCTGCCCGTGAAGCGCACATAGGGGCTGCGGTCGCGCACATAGATGCTGTAGTCGGCCGACTTCTGCAGGTTTTCCCGCACGGTCGACGGCAGGCCGGCGCGCAGCGTGATCGAATAACGTTCGCCGTGGCGCAGGCCCTCGACGCAGAGCTGTTTTTCTTCCGTGGTGATCGCGGGCTTGTCGTTGCCGGCGAGCGCGACGAAGGGCGAGAAATCGGTGCGCTTGCCCGGCAGATCTTCCGAGAACTGGAAGCACGCGCGCGGAGACGCGGCGTCGGCATCGACCGAGTAGTCGACAATGCGGAAGCCGTGCTGGTCGCGCAGGGATTCGTAGGTCTGACGGATGTCCGCGACCTCGCGCAGGTCGAGCGAAAGCCGATACGCGTCGAGCGCCGGGCGCCACTGCTTGCGCTCCGCGAAGGTGCGGCCGAGGAGCTGAAGCGCGTCGGCTTCCTCGCCGGAATTGCCGGACCGCTGATAGGCGATATAGGCCGCGGTCGCCGCGCGCTCGAGGAAGTTGATGCGCTCGCGGTCGTCGTTCGGGCGGATCTGCAGGATCGCACGCGACAAACGCAGCCAGTTGCCCGCCTCGCGCGGCGCGACTGCGACGATCTGCGCCAGAGTCTGCATGCCGGCGCGGAAGTCGCGCTTCGCAAACGCCGCTTCGGCTTCGGCGCGCAAGGTCGCAACCGGCTTCGCGACCTGACCGGCTTCGGTCTTGATCTGCGTTTCCAGTCGGACGGCGCTATCGGCTAGATCGGATCTTTGGAAGGGCTTGTCGGCGGCGGAAGCGGTGAAAGAGAAGAGAGCGACGAGCGCGGCGGCAAAGCCGGCGCGGACTGACGCGAGCATCGAAGAACCTCCCTCGACCCCAAAAAAGGGCCGTGCATTCCTTCCACCCGCCATAGACTTTACGTCAATCATGTCCAAGTGATGACTAAATATTCATAATCC
>DATEKY010000823.1:0-5222 GCA_035277225.1 Xanthobacteraceae bacterium | reverse complement strand
GCCCGATCTCTATGATGCTGCGCTCGGCGGCGCCGTTGCGCCCGCTGCCGGCGAGCCGGCGGACGGCATTGGCGCATTCGCCGGGCCGCCGTTCGACCCCGACGACATCGAGGCGCATCTCGCTGCGTGGTCCATCAAACGTACGATCTGATGCTTGCGGCACCGCGCGCAGTTGCCGGAACCCGCGGCTTGTGAACAATGGCGCCAACACCAGAGGAAACGCCATGACCCGTCGCCGCCTCGCTCTGTCTGCCGCGCTCATGATCGCGGCCCTGGCCGCGCCCACGCTGGCCGCCGCGCAAGCCTGGCCAACGCGCGGAATCAACGTGATCGTTCCGCTCGGCGCGGGCAGCGCGAGCGACATCATCGCGCGCGTCGTAATGGAGCAGGTCGGCCGGCAGGTCGGCCAGACGGTCGTGGTGGAGAATCGCCCGGGCGCCGGCGGCACCATCGGCGCCAACATGGTGGCGAAGGCCGCGCCCGACGGTTACACCGTGCTGGTCTACGGCGCGCTCGCGAGCGCGCATGCGCTGCACGAGAAGCTGCCCTACGACACACTGAACGACCTGATCCCGGTCGCCTCGCTCGGCCAGCAGATCCTCGTGATCATTTCCTCGCCCGGCAAGGGTTACAAGACGCTCGCTGATCTGATTGCCGCCGCGAAGGCGAAGCCCGGCGCGCTGAACTATTCGAGTGCCGGCGTCGGCTCGTCCTCGCATATCGGTGCCGAGCGGCTGCGCACCAGCGCGGGTTTTGAAGCGCAGCACATCCCGTTCAAGGGCGCGGCCGAGGCCGTGACCGACGTGGTGGCGGAGCGCGTCGACTTCAGCGTGCAGCTTCCGGCGACGACATTGCCGCTGCTGAAGGACGGCAAGCTCGTCGCGCTTGCGGTCAGCGCGCAGAAGCGCGCCACGATGTTTCCCGATACGCCGACCACGATCGAGGCGGGTCTGCCGCCGAGCTCGGTCTATCCGTTCTATACCGGGGTCTACCTGCCGGCGAAGACGCCGCCGGACGTGGTCGCCAAGCTCGCTGACGAGATCGCCAAGGCGCTGCAGGCCGACGCCGTGAAGGCGCGGCTCGCGACGCTCGGCGTCGATCCGATGCCGCTGAGCCAGCCCGAGTTCGCCAAGTTCATCAAGGACGACGTCGAGGCGAACGTCGCGCTGGTGAAGGCCGCGAAGATTCCGACGCAGTAGGGGGAAGGCGACCAATTTGCCTTTAGAATCAGCGACTGCCTAATTTTTCGCACTGCACAATAATTCTGCAAAATTTCACGCCCGATGCGCCAATCGGCAGCAAGCGCGGCTGCCTGCGCACGCGGCAATCAACTTTTTTCGATTGATTCTAAACGGTTTTTTCCGCGCCAGCCACTTGGCACGCCGCTTGTAAAGGAGAGGACGATCGGCGCCGCCTGAAACGCTGCGCCGCTGGTCCAATGACGGGCCGACAGGCAACGCCGCCGCTCTGACGACGCGCTTCGACGCGCCTCTCAGGCTGCGGCTTTTTTATTGGCTTTTTCGGGACACGTCGCCGGGCGCGACCCGAAACGAGAAAGGGAACGGCGCGTCCATGACAGCAAAGAGAATGAGCGGCGTGAACCGGCGCACGCTGCTGAAGGCCACCGGCGCGACCGCGCTGCTCGCTGCCGCAAAGACCGCCTTTCCGTTTGGCGTGCATGTCGCGCAGGCGGCCGGTCCCGAGACCACCAAGGCGATCCTCGGCTACATCGCGCTGATCGATGCCTCGGCGCTGGTGATCGCCAAGGAGAAGGGCCTGTTCGCCAAGCACGGCATGCCCGACGTCGAGGTGTCCAAGCAGGCCTCGTGGGGCGCGACGCGCGACAACCTCGTGCTCGGCTCCGAGAGCAACGGCATCGACGGCGCACACATCCTCACGCCGATGCCGTACCTCATCTCCACCGGCAAGGTGACGCAGAACAACGTGCCTACGCCGATGTACCTCTTGGCGCGGCTCAATCTCGATGCGCAGGCGATCTCGGTCGCGCAGGAATACAAGGACCTCAAGGTCACCACCGATGCCACGCCGCTCAAGGCCGCGTTCGCCGCGAAGAAGGCCACCGGCAAGGAGGTGAAGGTCGCGATGACCTTCCCGGGCGGCACGCATGACCTGTGGATCCGCTACTGGCTCGCCGCCGGCGGCATCGATCCCGACAAGGACATTTCCACCATCGTGGTGCCGCCGCCGCAGATGGTCGCGAACATGAAGGTCGGGAACATGGACGCCTTCTGCGTCGGCGAGCCTTGGAACGAGCAGCTGGTCAACCAGGGCATCGGCTTCACCGCCTGCACCACCGGCGAGGTCTGGTCGCGGCATCCCGAGAAGGCGCTCGGCATGCGCGCCGCCTGGGTCGACAAGAATCCGAACGCCACCAAGGCGCTGCTGATGGCCGTGATGGAGGCGCAGCAGTGGTGCGAGAAGATGGAGAACAAGGACGAGCTCGCCGCGATCGTCGGCAAGCGGCAATGGTTCAACGTGCCGGTCGCCGACATCATCGGCCGCCTCAAGGGCGACATCAACTACGGCAACGGCCGCGTCGCCAAGGGCACGAAGGCATACATGAAGTTCTGGAGCGAGCACGCGTCCTATCCGTTCAAGAGCCACGACGCGTGGTTCGTCACCGAGGACATCCGCTGGGGCAAGTTCGAGGGCACGATCGACGTCAAGGCGCTGGTCGACAAGGTCAACCGCGAGGACCTCTGGCGTGAATCCGCGAAGGCGCTCTCGGTCGCCGCCGCCGACATTCCGGCCACCGCCTCGCGCGGCAAGGAGACGTTCTTCGACGGCAAGGTCTTCGATCCGGACAATCCGCAGGCCTATCTGAAGAGCCTGTCGATCAAGCGCGTCGAAGTGTGACGCCCGCGACGGAGAATCGGATGAACATGCCCCTGCTCAAGTCTCACGTGACTGCCGCAACGCCGGCGCCGCGGATCGCACCCGCCGCGCCCGCCGCCGTGCTGCGGCTCACGCTTCCGAAGGCAAACTTTGCCAGCAGGCTCGTGCCCAGGCTCAACGCGCTTGCGGCGCGCGTTCTTCCGCCGCTGATCATGCTCGCGCTGATCCTGGTCGTCTGGCAGATCCTCTGCTCGCGGCCGGGCGCGACCTTGCCCTCGCCGACCAAGATCTGGAGCGAGGCGCGCGATCTCATCACCGATCCGTTCTTCGTCGCCGGTCCCCAGGACATCGGGCTCGGCTGGCGCGTGCTCGTGTCGCTGCAGCGCGTGATGATCGGCTACGGCCTCGCCAGTATCGTCGGCGTGATGCTCGGCACCATCATCGGCCAGTCGGTCTGGGCGATGCGCGGCCTCGATCCGATCTTCCAGGTGCTGCGCACCATCTCGCCGCTCGCCTGGCTGCCGATCTCGCTCGCGGCGTTCCGCGACAGCCAGCCGTCGGCGATCTTCGTGATCTTCATCACCTCGGTGTGGCCGATCATCATCAACACCGCGGTCGGCATCCGCAACATCCCGCAGGACTACCGCAACGTCGCGGCGGTGCTGCGGCTCAATCACTTCGAGTTCTTCCTCAAGATCATGATCCCGTCGGCGGCGCCCTACATCTTCACGGGCTTGCGCATCGGCATCGGGCTGTCGTGGCTCGCGATCGTCGCGGCCGAGATGCTCACCGGCGGCGTCGGCATCGGCTTCTTCATCTGGGACGCGTGGAATTCCTCGCGCCTCTCCGACATCGTGGTGGCGCTCGTCTACATCGGCCTGATCGGCTTCGTGCTCGACCGGCTGGTCGCGATGCTCGCCACGTTCGTCACGCGCGGCACTGCGGCCAACTGAGGGAACACGCCCATGACCGCCTATCTCAAGGTCGATCATCTCTCGAAGACCTTCACCCGGGGCGCGCAGGAGACCGAGGTACTGCACGATGTCACCTTGGCGATCGAGAAGGGCGACTACGTCTCGATCATCGGCCATTCGGGCTGCGGCAAGTCCACGCTGCTCAACATCGTCGCCGGCCTGGTGCCCTCGACGCTCGGCGGCGTGCTGCTTGAGAATCGCGAGGTGAACGATCCGGGGCCGGATCGCGCGGTCGTGTTCCAGAACCATTCGCTGCTGCCCTGGCTCACCGTCTACGACAACGTCAGCCTGGCGGTGAACAAGGTGTTCGGTGGAAAGAAGTCGCGCGCCGAGCGTCACGACTGGGTGATGCACAATCTTGAACTCGTCCAGATGGCCCACGCCAGGGACAAGCGCCCGGCGGAGATCTCCGGCGGCATGAAGCAGCGCGTCGGCCTTGCCCGCGCGCTCGCGATGGAGCCGAAGGTGCTACTGCTCGATGAGCCGTTCGGCGCGCTCGATGCGCTGACGCGCGCGCACCTGCAGGACAGCGTGATGGCGATCCACGCCAAGCTCGGCAACACCGTGCTGATGATCACGCACGACGTCGACGAGGCGGTGCTGCTCTCGGACCGCATCGTGATGATGACCAACGGCCCGTCGGCCCGCATCGGCGAGGTGCTCGACGTGCCGCTGCCGCGCCCGCGCAAGCGGCTCTCGCTCGCGGCCGACCCGACCTATCTCAAATGCCGCCAGCGCGTGCTCGAATTCCTCTACGAGCGTCACCGCTTCGTGGAGGCGGCGTAACTCTTTCTTTTCCCTCTCCCCGCTCTTGCGGGGAGGGGGTGCGAGCGAAGCGAGCGGGTGAGGGGCGCTTGCCGCACGCTGAGACCGTGGAAATGCCCTTCACCCCGACCCTCTCCCCGCAAGCGGGGAGAGGGAGACGAGAGACCGCCGAATGAGCGAACCCCTTGTGCTGATCGGCAACGGCATGGCGGCGGCGCGACTGGCCGACGAGCTGAGCAAGCGCGCGCTCGGCCGCTATGCGATCGCCGTCGTCGGCGAGGAGCCGCGCCTTGCCTACAACCGCGTGCTGCTCTCCTCGGTGCTCGCCGGCGAGGTCGCGTCGTCGGAGATCGAGCTGAAGCCGCAGGCCTGGTGGCGCGACCGCGGCATCACGCTGCGCTACGGATGCCGCGCGACCGCGATCGACACGCATGCACGCAGCGTGACGCTCGCCGATGGCGAGTCACTCGCGTTCTCGAAGCTTGTCTTTGCTACCGGCTCGCAGCCGATCCGTCCCGCGCTCCCCGGCATGACGCTGCCGGGTGTGATCACGTTCCGCGACATCAACGACATCTGGAGCATCTGGCATCGCGCAGGCGCGGGCGACCGCGTCGTGGTGATCGGCGG
>DATEKY010000822.1:0-4881 GCA_035277225.1 Xanthobacteraceae bacterium | reverse complement strand
AACGAAGCGAAAAGCGCCGCCGAAGTCGCGCGGAATTCCGAGATCGTGTTCCTGTGCGTCACCGGCTCGACGCAGGTCGAGGCTTTGGTGCGCGGGCCTGAGGGCATCGCGGCGGGCGCGCGCGAGGGGCTGATCGTGGTCGATTGCTCGACCTCCGACCCGAATTCGACCGTGGCGCTCCGCGCGGAGCTGAAAGCGCGCGGCGTCGCGCTCGCGGACGCGCCGCTGGGCGGCACGACGGCGCAGGCTGAGGAGGGCAAGCTCTCCGCGATGGTGGGCTGTGACGCAGCAGTTTGGCCACGCATCGAGCCGGTGATCGGCGCCTGGGCCGCCAAGGCGGTGCGGGTCGGCGAGACCGGCGACGGGCACAAGCTGAAGCTCTTGATGAACTTCCTCTCGATGGGCTACGGCGCGCTCTATTCCGAGCTGCTGGTCGTCGCGCACAAGAACGGCGTGACGCCGCAGGCGGTCGACGCCGTGATGCGCGGCAGCCGCTTCGACTGCGGCATGTACCAGACCTTCTTTGCCTGGGTGCTGAACGGCGAGGAGCAGCACAAGTTCACCATCGCGAACTCGCACAAGGACATGCGCTATCTGGCCGCGATGGCGGCCAATGCCGGAGTCGCCAATCCGCTCGGCGCCGCGGTGAAGAACTATTACGCGCTGGCTGACGCGGCGGGCCGCGGTGGCGACTTCGTGCCGGCGATGTCGGATTTCGTCGCCGCGCTCAACAATGTGACCTTGCCGCCGCGCGAGACGAAGCAGGCCGCGGAATAATCCCCACCGTCCGCGCTTCGCGCGGCCACCCTCCCCCTGCGGGGGAGGGATCAGCGATTGATCCACGCCAGCACGACGCCCATCAGCAGCAGTCGGATCGTGTCGAGGACGATCTGCTTGATCGCGAGCGCGAGCGGCACCGGCGTGACCACGTGGTAGATCAGATAGGTCGGGATCACGGTCAGGCACGCGATCGCAATGCCGAAGCGGATGCCCTGCAGGAGCCAGGGCTTGTCTTCCTTGCCCTGAACGTAGACCCAGGCGAAGGCGGCGCCGAAGATCGCCTGCGCCAGGATGAGATAGCCGATGATCTGCTGCGCTTGCGCCGGCGGGCGCATGCCCGGCGTGTCCTGGTAGTCTGCGGCGAGCAGCAGGCCGTGGACCAGGAAGCTCAGCGCCCACGACATCACGAACATCACGACGGCAGAAATGATGCACTTGCGAGTCATGTCGCCCTCCTGCGCAAGACCTACACGATCATCGTCACCGGCTGTTCGACAAATCCCTTGAAGGCTGACAGCAATTCGGCGCCGGTCGTGGCATCGACCGCTCGGTGATCGCACGACAGCGTCGCCGTGATCACGCTGACGAACTTGATCGAGCCGTCTTCGGCTTCGACCGGCGCGCGGCGCGGCGCACCGAGGCTCAGCAGCGTGGTCTGCGGGGAGCTGAGCACATCGGAGACGGAGGTGATGCCGGCGACAGCCGGGATCGAGATCGCGCTCGACGCGCTGCCGTCGGCGTCTGCGCGCCGCGCGGCTGAAATCGCGGTGAGTGATTTTGTGGCGGCGTCTGTGATCGTGCTCCGGTGCTTACCCATCGCCAGCGCGATGCCCGTGTTCTCGGATGGCGTGATCCGCGCAAGCGCCGTCGCCCAGGCCTTGATGACGACATCGGCGAGTTCGAGCGCGGTCTTCTGCGCCGCGTTCGCGTCGCTGCACAGCGCGAGCGATCGGTCGATCGCGACATCGGCGGTCAGAACGATCGGCATTGCGCCAAGCGCGGCCGCAGCCGGGACCGTGCGCCTCGCGCTCTCGACGTCGGCCGCGACGATGCGTCCGTGCGGACCCGAGCCCTTGACGTTGGCGAGGTCGATGCCGCGTTCGCCCGCGAGCCGGCGCGCGAGCGGCGTGACGGTCGTGCCGCCAGGAAGCCGCGCCGGGCCATAGTTGCGTTCGGGCGAGCGCACCTCGCGGAACGGCTCCATCGGGGCGGCGGGTTGAGGCGATGCTGATTGCACCCGTTCGTCCACGCGAACGCGGGGACCCAGTTCTTGTGCTTTCTGGACCCCCGCTTTCGCGGGGGTGACCGGAGATGGGGGCTTCTGCAACGAGACCGTCTCACCCTTGCCCTCGATCACCGCCACCACCGCCCCGACCGGCGCGACCTCGCCCGCCTGCACGTGGATCGCCGCGAGCGTGCCGGCCGCGATCGCCGGCACTTCCATCGACACCTTGTCGGTCTCGATCTCGAACAGGTTGTCGCCCGGCTTCACGGCGTCGCCGGCCGAGACGAACCATTTCGAGATCTTGCCTTCAGCCACGGTCTCGCCGAGCTGCGGCATCAGCACGTCCATGTTTCCCCCGTCACCACTCTCTCCCCGTCACCCTGAGGTGGCCGCGCAGCGGCCCTCGAAGGGCGACGGCCCGCCTGTTGCCATCCTTCGAGGCCGTCGCTGCGCGACGGCACCTCTCAGGATGACGGCGGAGGTTTACCAACTCACCGAGATGTACTGCGTCTCCATGAACTCCATCAGTCCCTCATGCGCCCCTTCGCGCCCGAGGCCCGACTGCTTGGTGCCGCCGAACGGCGCGGCCGGATCGGAGACGAGCCCGCGATTGAGGCCGATCATGCCGAAGTCGAGCTTTTCGGACACGCGCATGCCGCGGCTCAAGTCCTTGGTATAGAGATAGGCGACCAGTCCGTACTCGGTGTCGTTGGCGCGCTTGATCGCCTCATCCTCCGACTTGAACGTCTGGATCGAAGCGACGGGGCCGAAGATCTCCTCGTTGAGCATCTTGGCGTCGTCCGGCACGTGGCTCAGCACGGTCGCCGGATAGAAAAAGCCCGCGCCGTCCGGCTTCTTGCCGCCGGTCAGCACCTTGGCGCCCTTCTTCACCGCGTCGTCGACCAGCTCGACCACCTTGTCGCGGCCTTCGGCGTTGACCAGCGGTCCGAGCGCCACGCCCTCGTCGAGTCCGTTGCCCATTTTCAGCCCGCCCATCTTGGCGGTCAATTTTTTCGCAAACTCGTCATGCACCTTCTCGTGCACATAGAAGCGGTTCGCCGCGGTGCAGGCCTCGCCCATGTTGCGCATCTTGGCGATCATCGCGCCGTCGATCGCCGCGTCGATGTCGGCGTCGTCGAACACGATGAACGGCGCGTTGCCGCCGAGCTCCATCGCGGGCTTCAGGATGTTGTCGGCAGCCTCATGCAGAAGCTTGCGGCCGACCTCGGTGGAGCCGGTGAACGAGACGACGCGCACGCGCGGATCGTGCAGCATCGCGGAGACGACAGGACCCGAACGTCGCGACGGGATCACGTTGACGACGCCGGCCGGCACGCCGGCCTCTTCGAGCAGCGGCATCAGCGCCAGCATCGTGAGCGGCGTCTCGCTCGCTGGCTTGAGCACGACGGGGCAGCCGGCCGCGAGCGCCGGGCCGATCTTGCGCGTCGCCATCGCGGCGGGGAAATTCCACGGCGTCACCAGCACGGCGACGCCGGCCGGCTTGTGCTGCACCACGACGCGCGCGCCCGAGGAGGGCGCGTTGTAGAGCTGGCCGATGTTGCGCACCGCTTCTTCGGCGTTCCAGCGGAAGAATTCGGCCGAATAGAGCACCTCGCCCTTGGAGTCGGAGAGCGCCTTGCCGTTCTCGATCGTGATCAGCTTGGCGAAGCGTTCGGCGTCGCGCACGATCAGCTCGTAGGCCTTGCGCAGGATCTCGCCGCGCTCGCGCGGCTTCTTCGCCGCCCAGGCCTCGAACGCGCCTTGCGCGGCGTCGATCGCGGCTTTCGCATCCTCGACGCTGGCGCTCGCGACCGATGCGATCTTGTTCTCGGTCGCCGGATCGATCACGTCGAAGCGCGCGCCGTCGGATGCCTTGCGCCATTTGCCGCCGATCCACAGGTCCGTCGGCACGTTCGCGAGCAGGTTGTCGTACATGGCCATGATGAATTCCTCAGCTTTGCAGCGAGCGCCGCACCGTCTCGGCGATGCGGTCCACCGTCGGCAGCACCGCGTCTTCCAGCGCGTCGGCGGCAGGCAGCGGGATGTGCGGCGTCGTGATGCGCACCGGCGGGCCGTCGAGATCGTAGAACGCCTCGTCGGCGACGATCGACACGATCTCGGCGCCCCATCCGCATAAACGTGGGTTCTCCTCCACGGTAAACAAGCGGTGGGTGCGGCCGACGGAACCGAGGATCGTCTGCGTGTCGAGCGGCACCAGCGAGCGCACGTCGACAACCTCGGCATCGATGCCGTGTTCCGCCTTCAGCTTCTCGGCCGCCTCGAGCGCACGCGGCACCATCAGGGCGAGCGCCAGGATGGTGGCATCCTTGCCGGGGCGGAGGACCTTGGCGGTGCCGAGCGTATCGACGATCTCGCCGTCGGGTACTTCGCCCTTCATCGGATAGAGCGACTTGTGCTCGAAGAAGATCACCGGGTCGGGATCGCGCACCGCGGCTGCCAAGAGCCCGATCACGTCGCGCGGGGTCGAGGGCGCGACAACCTTCAGGCCGGGGATCATCATCGCCCAGTTCTCGACGCTCTGCGAATGCTGCGCGCCGAAGCGCGAACCGGCGCCGTTCGCGGTGCGCACCACCAGCGGGCACTTGAGCTGGCCGTTCGACATGTAGCGGCTCTTGGGAAACTCGTTCGCGATGTAGTCGAAGCAGACCGCGAAGAAGTCCGAGAACATGATCTCGGCGATCGGCTTCAGCCCGGTCATCGCGGCGCCCATCGCGGCGCCGAGGATCGCCTGCTCGGAGATCGGGCAGTCGCGCACGCGCTTCTCGCCGAACTGCTCGAACAGGCCGACGGTCGACTTGAACACGCCGCCGGCCTTCGCCACGTCCTCGCCGAAGAAGATCACGTCGGGATCGCGC
>DATEKY010000821.1:0-7018 GCA_035277225.1 Xanthobacteraceae bacterium | reverse complement strand
GGAGGCGCGCCTAGAGAATCCAGAGTGCGGCGATCACGCCCGCAAGGATGAAATAAGCGGGGAGCTTGGCCGGCTCCAGCCACCGCCGGAGAGCCGGGCGTGCCATTCCGTGACGCCGTCCGCCGTTGCGCGGCTTGCACGTCAGGCGCGTCGTTCTCGCATGTGATGCCGTCGCTGTCGGGTTTTCCATCGCGGCCAACCTTCGATGCGGCCGTCCCGATGTGGGACCGGCTGACCACAGCCGAGCAAGTTGCGCGCCCGCTGCTGATGATGCGAACGCCGGTAACCATGTCGGACCACCCATCGCGGGCGACCCGGAGCTGGCGTTTTCTGTGTCAGCCGTGATGGCGCGCGCGAGGGTAATGGCGCACCGTTTATCGCCGACGCTGTGGCCGCTCAGGCGCGGGTGCTGGCCTTCTCGCAAGAGGCCCTGCGTCGAACGACACGCGCGGCCGCATTTCCGGCGCGGAACGCCTCGGCCTCGGTCGCGAAGCTCATGGCAGCCTGCGCGACCAGGAGGCCGCCCGCTTCGTGGACCGCCCAGCGGAAGCGATTCGGCTCTTGCGGGCAAAGCCGCGCGGTGACGGCCAGACCGCGATAGTCTCGCCTTTGAATAAAAGGCACCAGCGTCATCGTCATCTTCCCTCTCCACGCTTTGTTCTTCTCCCTGGTTAGTTGCTTCCAGAGACGATGACGTTCATCGCGATGAAGAAAGCCTTGGCGCGAATCGGGGCGGGGCGCGTCTTTGGTGGCCGGCGCGCCAGCCGCAGCTGAGCCGGCGCTGGTAGCAGCATGCCGTCAGGCGGGCGGCGCGGAGACGAACACACACACACAAAAAAAACAGCGACCCCGGAAATCCGGGGCCGCTGCTTTTTCAGAACGCGCCGATGCGTTAGTCGCAGCGACGGATGCGCTTCATCGAACCGTCATCGCGATGGATGGTGATGGTGCGGCAGTCGCCGCGCAGGCCGACGTCGCGCTCGCGATAGATGCGACGCTCGCGGACCACCGGCCCGTCATAGCCGCGGTAGTGGCGATAGTGCGGGCGGTCACCGATGTGCACGCCGACGCCCGGAACGTCGACGGCGATCTGCGCGCTCGACGGCAGCGGGGCGAACACGGTGGCGGCCGCAAGGGCGGCGACGGAAATAGCAAAAGCTCGCATGGCTCTTCTCCTGCATTGTGCCTGGCGCGATAACGTTGGAACCGGCGCAGGGTTCCGACTCAAAGCCTGCGTGGAACAGCGCCTCTGGCGCGTTCGCGCGCGAGTCTTGCCTGCGCGCATCGCCGTCACCACTTCGCGATCATGAACCGCACCAACACCTTCGGCGTGTCATTTGACACACTGCGCTCGCCCTCGCGCGCGGATCGCATCGCGCGGCTCGACGCGCTCGCGACTTTGCTCGACACGGCGTTCGTCGTGCCAGGCACGCAAATCCGCTTCGGGCTCGACGCGCTGATCGGGCTGGTGCCCGGCATCGGCGATGCAATCACCACCGCGATCTCGCTCTACATCGTCAACGAGGCGCGCGCGCTCGGCGCGCCGCCGCTGCTCATCGCGCGCATGGTGGCGAACGTCGCGTTCGACGGGCTGGTCGGCGCGGTGCCGCTGGTCGGCGACGCGTTTGACGTCGCGTTCCGCGCCAACCGGCGCAACATGGCGCTGCTGCGCGCCCATCTCGACACGGCCGAAAGCCGGGCGCCACGCTGGGCGAACGCCTGATGGGCACCCCGGTCACGGTCTCGGTTCCGCATCGCCTCGGCAAGGAGGAGGCGATCCGCCGGCTCAAAGGTGGCCTCGGCCGCATGCGCACCAACCTCAGCGCGCTGATCGCGATCGAGCAGGAGACCTGGGTCGGCGACACGCTGCAGTTTTCCGCGCGCGGCCTCGGCCAGACCGCGGCCGGCTCGATCACGGTGTTCGACGACAACCTGCGCATCGAGGTGACGCTGCCGTGGCTGCTGGCGAAATTCGCCGAGCGGCTGCAGCCGGCGCTGCGGCGCGAAGCGACCCTGTTGCTGGAAAAGAAATAGCTGCCGCAGCGTCAGATGCGGCGGAGCGCCCGCGGCCGGCGGGCGCCGCTCAGACTTCGTTAACCGGTTTGGAAATTGCCCGGCTCGCTGCCACCGAAATGAGCAGGTTCGTCAGACATCTCGCTTAAGTCTCCGCCGCAACCGGCGGGACAGGGACGATGCGGGGGGCGGACTTCAAAACCTGGGTGAGCGCGTTTGCTCAGCCGTTCACCTATCTGGGCGTGGCGCTGCTGGTCCTTGCCGCCGCCGCGCTGTTCTACGTCACCGATCAGGAAAGAACGCGCGCCTACGATGCGGCGGTGACCAAGAGCGAGGCCGACGCGCGCATCTTCGAGGAATACATCGCGCGCACGATCCGCAGCGCCGACGATACGCTGCTGCTGCTGCGCGAACTGCACCGCCAGGACCCGGCCTATTTCGATCTCGCCGCGTGGACGCGGGCCTTCACCGCCGGCAAGCAGGTCGCGCTCCAGTTCGGCCTCACCGCCAAGAACGGCATCGTCACCGCGGCAACGCGCGGGGCGGTCGGCACCGATATCAGCGGGTTCGAGTCGTTCCAGCGCCATTCCCGCTCGGGCGAGGACACTCTCTTCATCGGCAAGCCCTATCGCCTCAAGAGCACCGGCACCTGGACGATCGCGCTCAGCCGTCGCCTGACCGCGCCGGACGGATCGTTCGCCGGGTTGATCATCGCAATGCTCGATCCGCAGCAGCTCGAGCCGTTCTATCGTTCGATCAACCTCGGCTCGGACGGGATCGCGTCGCTGATCGGCCTCGACGGCTTCATCCGCGCGCGCGGCACCGCGGCCGGCCTGTCGCAGCCCGAAACTTTGGGAAAATCGATCGGCGGCGCCGAGGTCTACCGGCGCTACAAGGAATCCCCGTCGGGCAGCTACTGGAACGTTCCGGGCACGGTCGATCCGGTTGCGCGGCTGATCACCTACCGGGTGGTGGCCGACCTTCCGCTCGTCGTCATCATCGGCCGCTCGACCGAGGAAATCTACCAGCGCGCCACGCGCAACGTGCGCGCCTATTACGGCATCGCGCTGTTCATGGCGTTTGGCATCGCGCTGGCGGTCACCGCGGGCGCGACGCGCCAGTACAAGATCCTGTCGGCGGCGCGCAAGCTCGAGGCCACCAACCTGCGGTTCGACACCGCGCTGGAAAACGTCGCGCACGGCCTGTGCATGTTCGACGCCTCGGGCCGGATCACGGTGTGCAACCGGCAGTACCGCGACATGTACGCGCTCTCGGCCGACATCGTGAAGCCGGGCTGCACGCTGGAAGAGCTGATGCGCCACCGCAAGGCGGTCGGCGTGCTCGCCGGCGAGCCGGAGGAGCACTGCCGCCGCATCCGCAGCGCGGTCGCGGCGAACCGCGAAGCGAGCTTCCGCCTGGTGCAGGCGGACGGCCGCATCATCCACGTGCTCGACCGGCCGATCCCCGGCGGCGGCTGGATCACGATCCACAAGGACGCGACTAAGGAAGTCGAGGCGGAAACGGAGCTGGAGGATACGCGAAACTTCCTCAAGACGGTGATCGAGCACGTCCCCTCGGCGATCATCGTGAAGGACGCGCGCGAGTTCCGTTACGTGCTGGTCAACAAGGCGGCCGAGGTCTTCATGAATCGCCCGGCCGGCGAGATCGTCGGCCGCACCGTGCACGACGTCTATCAGCCGCAGGCCGCAGCCGCCCTGCACGCGCTCGACCAGGAGGTGCTTCGGCTCGGCCGCCAGCGGCTGAGCGACCTGGTGCCGTTCCACGAGGCCGGCGGCGGCATCCGCCACGTCGCGATCGACCGCGTCATCGTGCACGGCACCGATGCCCAGCCGAAATACATCCTCGGCATCGTGGTCGACGTCACCGAGCGCAAGCAGTCCGAGGCGCGCATCTATCACATGGCGCATCATGACGCGCTGACTGGCCTTGCCAATCGCGTGCTGTTCCTGAAGTCGATCGCGGATGCGCTGGCGCGCCTCGCCCGCCACGGCGAGCGTTTCAACGTGCTGGTGCTCGACCTCGACCAGTTCAAGTCGGTGAACGACACGCTCGGCCATCCGGTCGGCGATGCGCTGCTGAAGCAGGCCTCGCAGCGGCTCACCGCCTGCACGCGCGAGACCGACCTGGTGGCGCGCCTCGGCGGCGACGAATTCGCGATCCTGCAGCGCTCCGGCGACGACCAGGGCGAAGCCGCGCTCGCGTTCGCCGACCGCCTGCTCGCCGCGATGCGCGAGCCCTACGAGCTTGCCGGCAACACGCTCATGGTCGGCACGAGCATCGGCGTCGCGCTCGCGCCGCAGGACGGCAACAATGCGGACCAGCTGTTGAAGAATGCCGACCTCGCGCTCTACCGGGCGAAGTCCGAGGGGCGCAATCGCTGCCGCCTGTTCGACGTGCAGATGGAAGCGGAGGCGCGCTCGCGCCACGCGCTCGAAGTCGACCTGCGCAGCGCGATCTGGCGCGACGAGTTCGAGCTGCATTACCAGACGCTGATCCAGTCGGCGACGCGCGAGGTATGCGGCGTCGAGGCGCTGGTGCGCTGGCGTCATCCGCGCCGCGGCCTGCTCGCGCCGGACAGTTTCATCGCGGTCGCCGAGGAGACCGGGCTGATCGTCTCGCTCGGCGAGTGGATCCTGCGGCGCGCCTGCGCAGACGCCGCCGCGTGGCCGGCCCACATCAAGCTCGCGGTCAATCTGTCGGCGGCGCAGTTCACCGCTCCCAACCTGAAGGAGACGGTGGCGTTGACGCTGGCGCAGACCGGGCTGGCGCCGGAGCGGCTCGAGCTCGAGATCACCGAGTCGGTGCTGCTCGAGAACGACGAGTCGAACCTGGTGGTGCTGCACGCGCTGCGCGATCTCGGCGTCGCGATCGTGCTCGACGATTTCGGCACCGGCTATTCGTCGCTCAGCTACCTGCAGAAATTCCCCTTCGACAAGCTCAAGATCGACCGCACGTTCGTGCGCGAGCTCTCGAGCCGCAGCGACAGCGCCGCGATCGTGCGCGCCGTCAACGGGCTCGGCAAGACGCTCAACATCCTGACGACCGCCGAGGGAATCGAAACCGAAGAGCAGTACGATCTGCTGCGCGCAACCGGCGTCGACCAGATGCAGGGCTATCTGTTCAGCCGTCCGGTGCCGAAGGCGGAGCTCAGCTTCCTGGCGCCGCGCCGGGAGAGCGCGGAAGCGGCCGCGTGATGCTTATTGCTGGAGCATGATCTTTTCCGAAAACCGGTACCCATCCCCGATCGAGTCGAGGACATGCTTTTCGGGATCATGCTCTACTTTGCGGGAACGAACTTCCCGGTGAAGATCGTGCGCCAGCGCTTTCCCGTGACGTAGAAGACCCCGCTCGCCTTGTCGTAGGCGATGCCGTTGAGCACGTTGTTCGCGTCGCCGGTCACCTGCTTCTTGTCGGCGTCGGTCATCGAGCGCCAGAGCGAGCCGAGATCGGCGCTCGCCTCGATGCAGCCGCTTGCCGGATCGATGCGGACGATGATGTTCGACATGTAGATGTTGCCGTAGAGCTTGCCGTCGATCAGCTCCAACTCGTTGAGGCCGGCGATCTCGCCCGGCCGGTCGGACCTGATCTTCACCTCGCGCGTGATCGCGAAGGTCCGCGGGTCGGCGTAGAAGAACGACGGCGTGCCGTCGCTGAAAATGAGGCTGGTGCCGTCGTTGGTCAGGCCCCAGCCTTCGCGCGGGTTGCGCATGGTGCGCTTGAGCTTGCCGGCGAGGTCGTAGACGTAGACTTCGTGCTCGGTCCAGGTGAGCTGGTAGATCTCGTCGTTGAGGATGGTCAGTCCTTCGCCGAACACCTTCTGGCCCTGATTGAGCAGGTTGGTGACGGTGCCGTCGGGCGCGATCGTGTTCAGTCCGGAGCGGCCGCCGACCGCGCCTGTGCTCTCGAACAGCTTGCCGTCGCGCCACTCCAACCCTTGAGTGAAGCCGACCTCGCTGCGCACGATCTTGCCGGTGACCTCGAAGCGCAACGGGGCAGGGCGCGCGCACTCGGCCGCATGGGCGGGGGTGCAGAGAATGAGCGCGAGAAGAGCGAGCGGGATGCGAAGCATCCGGTGTTTTACACCGGCCGGTCGCCCTTCGTCACCGTGAGCGTGCGATTGTCGACGCCGGGGAGCATTTTTGCCGGGTCGCGCGTCACCACGATGTCGAGCACGGTCGGGCTCGACGTGTTCTCCAGCCCCTCGCGCAGCGCGCCGGCAAGCTTCTCCGGATCGTCGACGCGGATGCCCTTGCAGCCCATCTGCCGCGTGATCGCCGCGTAATCCATCTCGACCAGGTCCGACGACTGGTAATTGCCGCTGCCGAACATCGAGTGCTGCAGCGCCTTCACGTAGCCGGAGGCCGCGTTGTTGAACACGCAGAGCACAAACGGCGTTCCGGAGCGGCGCGCGGTTTCGAGCTCGCCGAGCGTCATGTTGAAGCCGCCGTCACCGGTCAGCCCAACGACGCGCCGCTTCGGCGCGGCCAGCTGCGCGCCCATCGAGCCGGGCAGGCCGTAGCCGATCGACGCAAAGCCGCGATCGGCGATGAAGTGGCGCCCGGCGCGCTTGGTGTCGAAGCAGAGCCCGCCCCAGTGGCCGGCAAAGCCGCCGTCCGCGACCAGGATCGCATCGTCCGGCATGATGGCGTTCAGCTCGCCCATCAGGCGGCCGACATTGATCGGCGTGTCCTTCGACTTGAGGCGATCGGCCGCGCCTTCGGCCCACTTCGCCATGCGCGCCGGCACTTCGGCGCACCAGGGCTGGCGTTTCGCGCGCGCTTTGCCGCCGTCGGACAGCGCCGCGGCGAGATCCTGCAGCGCGAGCCGCGCGTCGGAAACGAGGGCCACGTCGGTGCGCGTGGTGCGGCCGATCTCTTCGGCGAGGATGTCGATGTGGATCAGCGGCTTGCCCGGCGGGATCAGCTGGAAGCGCCGCGTCGGGATTTCGCCGAGCTTGCAGGCGACCACGATCAGCGCGTCGGAT
>DATEKY010000820.1:0-4287 GCA_035277225.1 Xanthobacteraceae bacterium | reverse complement strand
TCGACCTGCAGGCCGAGGCGCGCGAGATTGTCGCGCACGCGCGCGAGACGGTTGGCGGAGCGGTCGACCGCGGTCACGCGCGCACCCGCCAGCGCCAGTTGCGCGGTCTTGCCGCCGGGCGCGGCGCACAGGTCCGCGACCTCTCTGCCGGAAATGTCGCCGAGCAGGCGGGCGGGCAGCGCCGCCGCAGCGTCCTGCACCCACCAGGCGCCTTCGCTGTAGCCGGGCAGCAGCGCGACGTTGCCTTGCGTCGTCGTGCGCACCGTGCCGGTCGGCAGGACGCGTCCGCGCAGGCGCTGCGCCCAACTCGCCGCATCGGACTTCACGGTCAGATCGAGCGACGGCTCGCGACCGTGCGCGATCGCGATAGCGCGTGCGGTGTCGTCGCCGTAAGTCTTGCGCCAGCGCTGAAAGAGCCAATCCGGCGTGTCGAGCGGCACGGCATCAATCTCGGCGAGCAGTGCCGGGCCCTCCTGCGTGACCCTGCGCAGCACCGCGTTGACGAGACCGGGGAAGCGCGCCGCGCGGCGGTCCGCCTGCACCAAACGCACGCTCAGGTCGACGGCGGCGTGATCCGGCACGTCCATGAACAGGATCTGCGCGGCCCCGATCAGCAGCGCGGTCTCGACGCGCGGCGCATCGGCGGGAAGGCCGCGCTCGAGGAACCGGCCGACGAGATGGCGCAGCGTGCCGAGGCGGCGCAGCACGGTTGCGGTCAGCATGCGCACGAGTCCACGATCGCGATCGGCGAGCGCCGGCAGGCCGGGATGCCCCTCGAGCTCGAGGTCCAGCGGACGCTGGCGGCGCAACACGTTGTCGATGATGTCGGCGGCGATGCGGCGGGCGGCGAGACCGGGCACTTCCGTTGGCGTTGCACGTCGTGCTGCCGGTGTCATGAAGGTCCGCGGTTAAAGGTGCTGCAAAGTTCCAGTCGCCGCCCGAATCACTTGTCGCATTGTAACGAAGCAAACGCGTGACGGTTCGCGCATATCAGGAGCGCAGCCAACCGAGGAGATTGCCGAGGCCGCGCTGCGAACGTCCAACGCGCTGCTTGCAGACGATCCCGAGGCCGCAAGGACTGAACCAGAGCGGCGGTTCCATGAACATGACATGCAAATCCGGCCGGTGCCTGGCGAAGTCGAGCAGAGCCTGACGAACGCCGCCGCGGCCTTCGGGGTCGAGTCGCGGCGACACCACCGGGCCGACGTCGTCGAGGAACAGCAGGCCGTTCTCCGCGAGCAGCTGGTCGCTCAGCGCAATGTCGTGCGCGGCGCTGGAGTAGGAGTGATTGGCGTCGAGATAGATGATCTCGAACTTCTCCGGCAGGCGGCTGCGCAACTCGGGCGCCGTGGAGAACATCTGCAGCGGCGTGACGAAGTCCGAGACGCCGGCCTTGCCGACGAATTCGACCAGCAGCTTGAGATACTCGCCGTTCGGCTCGACGCAATAAAGCCGGCCCGATCCCGTGGTCTTGAGCGCGGCGGCCATGACGACGCTGGCGGAGCCGATGTGCGCGCCGATCTCCAGCACGGCTTTCGGCCGCAGCGACAGGATGAAAGCGTGCAGGATATTGCGCGTCCCCCAGGACGACTTGCCGGACGATTCGGCGTGACGATGCATCTCGTCCAGCAGTGCACGATCGATGAAAGACTGCCCGGTGAACGACGGCTCCACTTCGGAGCCGCCCAGAGTATGCCGGAGGGGAATCTCGCCTTGGCGAGGCAATCCCCGGATCGTGTATTCGCGGCCCTTGGTGCGCGGGTCGGTGTTGTCGGAGGTCGAGAAGTAAAGGACGTCGCCCCAGTGAGAAAAACGTCCTCCGCCGCGAGCGCGAATATCCGCGTGCGAAGCATGCGCCGGCCCGAGCGGCTTTCCGTTCTCGAACAGGCGGGCCGGTGAGGCGTCAGGATTGGCCGCGCCATCGCCCGATGCCAGTTCGGGGAGCACCGTCATCCAGCAGTGGCCGTCCTCCGCGTCGATGTGCTCCGCGCGGATCGCGACCGTCGCTTCTTCGGAAACCTCAGCCGTCGGGGCCGCCTCGGGCGCTGTTGCCATGCCGGCTCAATAGCACACCCTCGACGGTCATCCCCATGGCCCGCGGCGCGGGCCGCCACCCCAAGGACCGCGTGGAGAGCCATGCGCCGGCGCGGTCTGCTGGCGCGGCGCCTGCCGCGTATAGCCGCCGCGGCCCATCTCGGCGGCGAGCTGCATCAGCGCGGCGATGCGGTTCTCGGTCGCCGGATGGGTCGAGAACAGGTTGTCCATGCGCTGCCCGGACAGCGGATTGATGATGAACATGTGCGCGGTCGCCGGATTGTGCTCCGCGCTCTCGTTCGGGATCTGATGCGCGGCGTTCTCGATGCGCTGCAGGCCGGAGACAAGCCACATCGGTTCGCCCGCGATCTGCGCGCCCATGCGGTCGGCGGCGTATTCGCGCGTGCGGCTGATCGCCATCTGCACGATCATGGCGGCGATCGGCGCGAGGATCACCATCGCGAGCGTGCCGATCATGCCCATGCCGTTGTTGTTGTCGCGGTTGCCGCCGAAGAACATGCCGAACTGCGCCAGCATCGAGATCGCGCCCGCGATCGTCGCCGTGATCGTCATGATCAGGGTGTCGCGGTTCTTGATGTGCGCGAGCTCGTGCGCCACGACGCCGGCGACCTCCTCGCGCGACAGCGCGTGCATCAGTCCGGTGGTGACGGCGACCGCGGCGTGATCGGGATCGCGCCCGGTGGCAAACGCATTCGGCTGCGGATTGTCCATCAGGTAGACGCGCGGCATCGGCAGCTGCGCCCGGCCGGCGAGCTCCTGCACGAGGCGATAGAGATCGGGCGCGGTGCGCGCGTCGACCTCCTGCGCGCCGTGCATCGACAGCACCATGCGGTCCGAGTTCCAGTAGCTGAACAGGTTCATGGCGGCCGCGATGACGAGCGCGATCATCGCGCCGGTCTGTCCGCCGATCAGGTAACCGACGCCCATGAACAGCGCCGTCAGGCCGGCAAGCAGCATGGCGGTGCGGAAGTAGTTCATCTGTCTCCTCCAAAAGCCGCGAAAACGGCTGGAATTTCAGTCGAGCAAGATGTGGGAAGGCCAAAATCGCCCTTCAAGCAGCCATTTCCGTCCGTAGCGTCGCACCCCATAACGGCTTGACGCGCTTGCGGTTTGCAGGGCCTTTTGCCGCATGGCCGACCGCAGATTGCCCCCTGCCGCCGAACGCGCCCTCGCGGAGGCCGAGGCGCGCCGTGCCGCGCGCGAAAAGGCGGCACAAGCCATGCCGAAGGAGGCAAACGGACCGAAGGGTCCCGAGCCGACGCGCTACGGCGACTGGGAGCGCAACGGCATCGCGAGCGACTTCTGATGCCCGTAACCTTCGTCCTGGTGCACGGCGCGTGGAGTGGCGGCTGGTGCTATGCGCGCGTCGCAGCACTGCTGCGGGCGCGCGGCCACACGGTGTTCACGCCGACGCTGACCGGCCAGGGCGAGCGCGCGCATCTGCTCAGCGGATCGATCAATCTGTCGACCCACATCGCCGACGTGCTCGGCGTATTCAACTGCGAGCGGCTGGATGACGTCGTGCTCGCGGGCCATTCGTATGGCGGGATGGTGGTCACGGGCGTCGCCGACCGCATTGCGCAGCGTATTCGCGCGCTCGCCTATCTCGACGCGTTCGTCCCCGAAGACGGTCAGTCGCTGTTCGACATCAACATCCCGGCCAACACGCAGCGCTTTCTCGACAGCGCGGGCGCGAGCGGCGGGTTGTCGGTGCCCGCTCCGTCCGCCGCCTATTTCGGCGTGAACGCCGCCGACGCGCCGACCGTCGATGCGCTGGCGACGCCGCACCCGATCGGCTGCTTCACCGAGAAGCTGAAACTGTCAGGCGCGTACCGCGCGGTGCGGAAGCATCTCTATGTGCACGGCACCGTGCTGCCGCGCGAGAGCCCGTTCCGGCGCTTCTACGAACAGGCGCAGCGCGACGGCTGGAGCGCGCACGCGCTCGCCTGCGGGCACGACGTGATGCTGGATATGCCGGACGAGACCGCGCGGCTGCTGGAGACGATGGTGTAGTTGTCATTCCGGGGCGCCGCGAAGCGGCGAGCCCGGAATCCATAGTCACGAAAGCTGATTGTCTTGCACGGCTGTGCGTTATGGCGAAGTTCGTGGTTATGGATTCCGGGCTCCGGCCTTCGGCCGGCCCCGGAATGACAATTACCGCACCACCATCACGGTCGTGCCGACGCTGACGCGACTGTAGAGATCGACCACGTCCTCGTTGTACATGCGGAT
>DATEKY010000819.1:0-2211 GCA_035277225.1 Xanthobacteraceae bacterium | reverse complement strand
CGGCGTAGAGCTCATCGGCGTCGAACGGAACGCCGCAGGCGCAGCCGAGCACATGCTGCGCCAGCACATCGAGTGCGCCGATGCGCAGCGGCGGCGTGTCCTGCGCATTTGCCGCCACCGCGTCGATCGCGGCGGAGCATTCCAGCACCTCGAAGCGATTGGCCGGCACCAGCACGCCCTTCGACGGCTCGTCCATGCGGTGATTGGCGCGCCCGATCCGCTGCAGCAGGCGCGAGGCGCCCTTCGGCGCGCCGACGTTGATCACCAGATCGACGTCGCCCCAGTCAATCCCGAGATCGAGCGACGAGGTCGCGACCACCGCGCGCAGCCGCCCGGCCGCCATCGCGTCCTCGACCCTGCGGCGCTGGCCGACGTCGAGCGAGCCGTGATGCAGTGCGATCGCGAGATTGTCGTCGTTCATCCCCCACAGCTGCTGGAAGATGCTTTCCGCCTGGCTGCGCGTGTTGACGAAAACGAGCGTCATCGCGTGGCGCTTGATCAGCGCATAGATCTCAGCCAGCGCGTGGCGCGCGGTGTGGCCGGCCCACGGCACGTGCGCGACGCTGTCGAGCATCGTGATGTCGGGCGCAGCGCCGGCTTCGGCGAGCACGAGGTCGGCGCGCCGGTCGCCGCCGGTCTGCGGCACCAGATAGCGGCGCAAATCGTCCGGCTCGGCGACGGTCGCCGAGAGCCCGATGGTCGCAAGCTGCGGCGCAATCGTGAACAGGCGCGCGAGGCCGAGCGACAGGAGATCGCCGCGCTTCGACATCACCAGCGAGTGCAGCTCGTCGAGGATCACGCGCCGGAGCGAGCCGAACAGATACGGCGCGTCGTCGGAGGCGAGCAGCAGCGCGAGCTGTTCCGGCGTGGTGAGCAGGATGTCAGGCGGGTCGCGCCGCTGGCGCTGTCGCTTCGAGGCCGGCGTGTCGCCGGTGCGCGTCTCGATGCGGATCGGCAGGTTCATCTCGGCGACCGGCCGCTCGAGGTTGCGCGCGATGTCGACCGCGAGCGCCTTCAGCGGCGAGATGTAGAGGGTGTGCAGCCCGCCCTCGCGGCGGATGCCGCGGCCGGTGGAGACGAGCTTGCTCGCTGACGCAGACGTCTTCGGCTGAGCGCCGCTCAACTCCACCAAGCTCGGCAAAAACCCCGCCAGGGTCTTGCCGGCGCCGGTCGGTGCGATCAGCAGCGCCGAGCGTCCCGCGCGCGCCACACGCAGCAATTCGAGCTGATGCGCGCGTGGCATCCAGCCGCGCGACGCGAACCAGCGGGTGAAAACGTCGGGAAGCTCCGGCGCGACCGCGATGTTCATCGCGCCACCACCAGCAGCCCCGGCACCGGCACGCGCTTCTCGGTGCGCGAGGAGGCTTGCGTCAGCGCGACCAGGGTCAGCCCGGCATCGCGCAGCGCATCGCGGATGAACCGCTTGCCGTGCGCATAGCGCATCTTGGCGCCGACGATCGCGCCGTCACCGTCATGCGTCTCGACCGTGAAGCCGAACAGGCCACCGGAACCGAGCACGCGCTTCACCTCGGCGCACACACCCGCGACGTCGGCCACATAGGCGAACACATCCGCCGCGATGACCAGATGAAATGCCGCATCCGGCTGCCCGGCGAGATACGATCCGATGTCGGCAACCGAGAGCTTGTCATACAGCCCTTTCGTGCGCGCGACCTCGACCATCTTCGGTGACAGGTCGACCCCGGCGAGCCAGTCGACATGCGGGCGGAACGCCGCTCCGGCAAGCCCGGTGCCGCAGCCGAGATCGAGCATGCTGCCGAAGCACGTGCGGTGTTTCGTCACCACGTCGCGCAAGGCGGCGGGCGCCGAGTACGACAAATCCTCCAGCGCGCGGTCGAAGCGCGGCGCATATTGGTCGAACAGCGTGCGCACGTAGGCCTGCAGCGCGCCGGCCGCCGGATCGGCGCCATCGAGCCGAGCCAGATGCAATGCCGCGCCGTGGCGATCCTGCGGGTCCGCCTCGCACGCCCGCGCGAAGGCGGCGCGCGCGCCATCGCGATCGCCCAGCGCCTCGCGTGTCTCGCCGAGCGCGAACCAGGCCGACGCAAAGCCGGGCGCGAGTTCCGTCGCCTGCAGATAGAGGTCGGCGGCCGCCGCCAGATCGCCGCCGGCCGCATAGCCGCGCGCGAAGTCGTAGCGCCGGTCGGCGATCAGGTCGCCGGAGGAGATGAAAAGCGGTCCGCTCAACGC
>DATEKY010000818.1:0-7251 GCA_035277225.1 Xanthobacteraceae bacterium | reverse complement strand
GATCGCGAGCGGATCGGGCGGCGCGCCCTCGATGGTGGTGAGGCGGCGCGTGCCAGGCAGATGCCGGTCGATGCGCGGCACCGCGTTGATCAGCGCCCAGGTGTAGGGATGACGCGGATCGGCCAGCACCTGCTCGGTCGGCCCCTCCTCCACCACCTCGCCCGCATACATCACGATGACGCGCCGGCACACGTTGGCGATCACGCCGAGCGCGTGGCTGATCAGGATGATCGCGGCGCCGAAGTCGCGGTTGAGTTCGACGATCAGGTCGAGGATCTGCGCCTGGATGGTGACGTCGAGCGCGGTGGTCGGCTCGTCGGCGATCAGCAGCGACGGCTCGTTGGCAAAGCCCATCGCCAGCATCACGCGCTGACGCATGCCGCCGGAGAACTGATGCGGATAGGAGTTGATCGCGCGCTCCGGCGCGGTGATGCCCATGCGGCCGAGCAGCGAGACCGCGCGTCTGGTCGCCTCCTCCTCGTTGAAGCGGCCGTGCGCCTGCATCGTCTCGACCAGTTGGCGCGCGATGCGCAGGACCGGATTGAGCGAGGTCATCGGGTCCTGGAACACCATCGCGATGCCGTCGCCGCGCAGCGCACGCAGCTCGTCGGCATTCATCGCGAGCACGTCACGGCCCTGGAAGCGCACCTCGCCGCCGACGATGCGGCTCGGCTCGTCGAGCAGGCGCATCAGTGACAGCGCCGTCACGCTCTTGCCCGAGCCGGATTCGCCGACGATGCCCAGCGTCTCGCCGGCGGCGACCGAGAAGGTGACGCCATCGACCGCACGGACGATGCCGGCATCGGTGAAGAACTGCGTGCGCAGGTCGCGCACGTCGAGGATCGGCGTGCCGGCAACCGGCACGCGCGCATTCGGTCTTGCTTTCTGATCGACGCTCATCTCCTGCGCGACCGCGGATCGAGCCAGTCGCGGATGCCGTCGCCGAGGAAGTTGAAGCCGAGCACCACGGTGAGGATGGCGAACCCCGGGAACGCCGCGACCCACCATTGCTCGATCAGCTCGCGCCCCTCCGACACCATCGAGCCCCACTCGGGTGTCGGCGGAATGACGCCGAGGCCGAGGAACGAGAGGCCCGCGAAGGTGATGATGGCGTTGCCGACATCGAGCGTCACCAGCACGATCAGCGGGCCGATCGAGTTGGGCATCACGTGGCGCAGCAGGATGCGCGCGGGGCTCAGGCCCATCACCACCGCGGCCTCGACATATTCCTGCGAGCGCTGCACCAGTACGAGCGAGCGCGCGAGGCGGGCGAATTTCGGCCACCACACCACCAGCATCGCGATGATGGTGTTGGTGGTGCCGATGCCGAGCGCCGCCGCGATCGCCATCGCGAGGATGATCGGCGGAAAGCACAGCACCAGATCAGTGAGGCGCATGATCAGCTCTTCGACGCGTCCGCGCGCGAAAGCCGCGATGCCTCCGATCAAGGTGCCGATGATGGCGCCGACCAGCACCACCACGATGCCGGTGGTGAGCGAGATGCGCGCGCCGTAGATCAGCCGGGTGAAGACATCGCGCCCGAGCACGTCGGTGCCGAGCCAGTGCAGCGACGAAGGCGGGCGCAGCCGCGCCGTCACGTCGACGGTCGCTGGGCTGTAAGGTGAAAGCAGCGGCGCCGCGATCGCGACGATGATCCACGCCACGATGACGGCAGCGCCGAGCGCGGGCAGTCCGTAGCGGCGCAGCCAGCGCCGCGTCTTCGACGCGACCGGCGCGATCTCGCGGGCCGACGGAACCGTTGCGTCGGCGACGCTCATCGCACCACCCGCGGGTCGAGCAGCGCGTAAGAGATATCGATCAGCAGGTTGATAATCAGGTAGACCACCGCGACGATCAGCGTGATGCCCATGATGGCGGGAAAGTCGAGCGAGACGGCGCTGCGAAACGTGTAGCGGCCAAGCCCCGGCCAGGAGAAGATCGTCTCGGTCAACACCGCGCCGGTGAGCAAATTGGCGTAGGCAAGGCCGCCGAGCGTGACCACCGGGATCAGCGCGTTCGGCAGGATGTGACCGATCACGATGCGCCGCTCGCGGATGCCTTTCGCGCGCGCAACGCGCACGTAATCCTGCTGCATGCTTTCCAGCATGCTGGCGCGGGTCGTACGCGTAATCAGCCCAAGCGTCGCGGCTGCGAGCACGATCGACGGCAATATCAAATGGGCCGCCGCGTCATGGAATGTGGCCCAGTCGCCGGCGAGTGCGCTGTCGATCAGATAGAGCCCGGTGACCGACGGCGGCGGCAGCGCGATCGCGTCGATCCGTCCGGGTCCGGGCGCGATCTGCAGCCCGCCATAGAAGAACGCCAGCATGATGAAGGCGAGCCAGAAGGTGGGCGAGGACACGCCGATCAGCGAGATCAGCCGCGCCAGATGATCGATCCAGCTGTCACGGCGCACCGCCGCCATGATGCCGAGCGGAATGCCGACGGCGAGCGCGAGCAAAAACGCGATGCTGGCGAGCTCGAGCGTCGCGGGTGCGAAGTCGCGAATATCCTGCAGCACCGGCCGCTGCGACGAGATCGAAATGCCGAGATCACCCTGGAACAGCCGCTGCAGGAAGATCACGTAACGCTGCCACAGCGGCAGATCGAGGCCCCACTTGGCGCGCCACTCGGCGACGAACTCCTTGTTCGACGCCGCCAGATCGCCGAGCTGGGCGAGCACCGGATCGCCCGGCACCGTGTTGGCGAGCAGGAAGATGACGAGCGTCGCGAGCAACGCCATCACGAACGCAAGCGCGAGCCGGGACAGGATGTAACGCGGCACGTTTCACCCCGCCGGGAGGCGCGCCTGCGCGCCCCGCAATGTACGGACTTCCACCACTCCTCCTGCTTAGCCGCCGGCCGGCGTCACGCCGTGCAGGTCGAGCATCCAGCCGGCGGCGGTGAGCGGGAAGTCCTTGATCGTGTTGCGCACGGCGATCTGGTAGACCGGCTGGAACAGCACGAAGTGGTTGGCCTGATCGACCACCAGCTTCTGCCACTCGACCCAGAGGTCGTGCTGCTTCTTCGCATCGGTTTCGGTCGCCGCCTGCGAGACGAGCTTCACGATGTTCTCGGGCGGATCCCAGTGCACGCGCTTGGCGACGCGCTGCACCACGGCGGCGGCCCAGAGCTGGTTCTCCACCGCGGGCGGATTCCAGAACGTGAGCACGCCGCCCTTGGCCTTGCCGGTGGTGTATTCGGTGCGCAGGTTCACCTGATCGACCGGGCGCAGGTTGGCCTTGATGCCGACGCGCGCGACGTCGGACTGAATCTTCAGCCCGAGGTCCTGATAGGTCACGCCCTGCACGGCGGCGTTGCCGTAGATGATCTCGAACTCGAAGCCGTTCGGGAAACCGGCCTTGGCGAGCAGCTCCTTCGCCTTGGCGAGGTCCTGCTTGAATCCGATCTGGCGCGCGATCTCTTCGGTCGAGCCGCTGACGCCGATCGGCAGATAGTGCGCCGGGCGCAGCGCGGCGCCGCCGAGCATCGACTTGACGATGCCGTCGTAGTCGATGGCGTAGCCGATCGCCTGGCGCGCCTCCTTCACGGCGAGCGCCTTGTTGAACTCCGGCTCCTGGGTCAGCGCCATGTAGACGAAGTCGAGGCTCGCGAGCGGGGCGAGGCGCACGTTCGGCTCGGTCTTGAGCGCGGCGATCTGCTCCGGGATCAGGTTGAACGCCGCATCGATGTCGCCGCGGCGCACCGCGAGCAGCTGCGCGGCGCCGTCCGAGATGTGGCGGATCACGATGCGCTCGAACGGCGGCTTGCCGCCCCAGTAGTGCTCGTTGCGCACCAGCTGGATCTGCTGGTTACGTTCCCACGCGGCGATGCGGTAGGCGCCGGTGCCGCAGGAATTGCTGTTGATCCATGCAGCCGCCTTGTCGGCGGTCTTGGCGTCCTTGGCGGCGGTCGCGCCATTCGCCTCCGCGACCTTGCGCTCGAGCACGACGAATTCGGGGGCGGCGATGATCGTCAGCAACGGCTCGGCCGGCTGCTTCAGGATGATGTCGATGGTCGACTTGTCGACGATCTCGACGCGGTCGACGTGAGCGATGTACTGCGAGGGCTGGTCGCCGAGGTTGATGACGCGGTCGAACGACCACTTCACGTCCTCGACGGTCATGACGTTGCCGGTGGAGAATTTCACGCCGTCGCGCAAGGTGAAGCGCCAGCCCTTGCCGTCCGGCGTGCGCGCCCATTTGGTGGCGAGCGATGGGGCGACGTTGATGTACTCGCCCGGCTTCATGGTGACGAGCGAGTCGTAGGCCGCCGACACCGTCATCGGCGATGTGTACTGGGCAAGCCGCGCCGGATCGAGCGTGATGGTGTCGCTGATGTCGATGCCGAGCACGAGGGTGTTCTTGCGCGCCTGCGCGAACACCTGGGCCGGCAGTCCGGCGGCAATCGCACCACCCCCGGCGCCGAGCAACTGAACGAGCCGGCGCCGATCGATCCAGCCAAGCCTGTCGGTCATTTCATTCCTCCCCATGATGGCTTGTTTATTGGCGCGATCTTAGAGTGATCCGGCGGCGCGCGCTACTCGGCCGAGTGCGCGCAGTCGCGGCGCCGGCCGGCGCTACTCGATCCGCGAGAGATCGCCGTCGAACCCCATCGGCGTATACATGCCGCCGTGGAACTGCCGCGAGATCGGATCCTCGGTATCGGGCTTCAGCATGACCTCGGCCGCATAATCCTCCGACTTGTCCTGCGGCCGATAGCCGAGGAATTCGAGGCCCGCATTGCGGTAGCGGGTGCGCGCGTTGTCGGAGACGCCATAGACCGTGATGAAGTGATAGTCGGGCGCGTCGATGCAGCACTGGACCAGATGCACCGCGTCGCGCGGGCTGAGCCAGACGAGAAGCAGGCGCCGGTCGTCCGGCGTGTCGCGGAACGCGCCGATGCGCAGGCACGCGACCGACAGGCCGTGCTTGTCGGCGAACAGGCGGCCGACCGCCTCGCCGAAGACCTTGCTCACCCCGTAGATGCCATCCGGCCGCGGCACGACGGTCTGATCGATCTCGCGCTCGCGGCGGTAGAACCCGACGGCATGATGCGAACTCGCATAGACCACGCGGCGTACGCCTTGCCGCCGCGCCGCCTCGAATACGTTCCAGGTCCCGACCACGTTGGCAGGCAGGATCTTGTCCCAGGTGTCCTCGCCCGGGACCGCGCCGAGATGGACCACGCAATCGACGCCGCGCATCGCGGCTTCCACCGCGGCGAGATCGGTAAGATCCGCGGGCGCGATCTCTTCGCCCTCGCGCGCGGCGCCGAGCGGCGCGATGTCGGACAGGCGCAGCACGTAGCGTCCGCGCAAGCCTTCGCGCAGCGTGTTGCCGATCTTGCCGGCCGCGCCGGTGATGAGAATGCGTTTCATGTGAACCTCAATATCCCCGTGCGAGATCGATTTGCTCCAGCAATCCGCCGCCGTTGCGGAGGCTGCGGATGTTCGCGACGATTTCGGTGACGAGCTGGGCGACGGTCGGCCGCCGTGCCACGTGCGGCATCACGGTGACTTTGGGATGGCTCCATAGCGGGCTCTCCGGCGGCAGCGGCTCGGGCCACAATGCGTCCAGCGCGGCGTGAGACAATTGTCCCGAATCGAGCGCGGCGATCAGGTCCTCGTCCACCACATGCCGGCCGCGTCCGACGTTCACCAGCATGGCGCCGCGCGGCATCATCGCGAAGGTGCGCGCGCAGAAGATGCCCTCGGTTTCCGCGGTCAGCGGCAACAGGCAGACGGCGATATCGGTCTGGGCGAGAAACGGCTCGAGCTGGTCGCGGCCGTGGAAAACCGTGACCTCTTCGCCTGGCCGCGGCGAGCGAACCCAGGCCGAGACCGGAAAGCCGAGCGACTTCAGGATCAGCGCCGGCGCCTTCGCCATCAGTCCGAAGCCGAGAAATCCGACGCGCCGCTGCTCCGGCCGCGCGATCGGTTGCCTGAGCCATTCGCGCCGCGCCTGCGCGGCCTGATAGGCCGGCATCTCGCGATGCAGGCGCAGCACGTGCATGACAACGTATTCCGTCATCATCGGATCGCCGCCCGGCGGCTCCACTTTGCCGAGCGGGACCTTCGGCAGTTTCGGATGGTCGACGATGTCATCCACTCCGGCGGCGCGGCTGAACATGGCTTTCAGGTTCGGGAACGCCGGCAGCGCGTTGAAATCCGGATGCATGAAGGCGAGGTAGTCGATCTCGCGCACATCGCCGGCGTCGGGCCAGACGCGGATCGGCAGCTCGGGGATCTGTTGCTTGAACGTGTCGCGCCACTCCTGCGCGCTGCCGATTTTGTCCAGGTTGATGACCAGTAGCGCCATACGCCCTCCAGGCGACGTGTTCCTAACTCGCCCGATGGGGCGGGGAGTGTCGGCGTTTGTCAACCGGGCTACCCACCGGTTTGGAATGCACCTACCATGCAGGCGTTCGGGTCGATCCATCGACCCCAATCAAATCATCCGGGAGGCGACCATGGCGGGCATCGATCGTCGCAGGTTTCTCCAATCGTCCGGCGGCGGTCTTGCCGGCATTCTGGCGAGCGGCCGGGCGCCGGCCTTCGCGCAGACCACGACCTTGCACTGGCTGCGGCTCGGCGATTTCGTTCCCGCTTCCGATACGCTGCTGCGCCGCGAACTGCTGCCGGAGGCCGAGAAGGCACTCGGGCTCAAGATCACGCTGGAAACCATCAACGGCAACGATCTGCAGGCGCGCATCGCCTCGTCGATCCAGTCCGGCAGCGGCGCCGACCTGATCCACGCGATGCACAACTGGCCGCAGCTCTATGCCGAAAGCCTGGCGGACGTCAGCGATGTTGCCGAGGAGATCGCCAAGGAGCAAGGCGGCTTCTACGACATCTTCCCGGCGATCGCGAAAGGCGAGAAAGGCTGGCTCGGGGTGCCGTGGGCCGCGCTCGGCATCCTGCTGTGCTACCGCAAGTCCTGGTTCGACGAGATCGGCCTCAGCAAATTCCCCGACACGTGGGAGGGCTACCGCGCCGCCGGCAAGCTGCTGAAAGCGAAAGGCCGTCCGATCGGGCAGACGCTCGGCCACGCCTACAACGACGCACCCGCCTTCACCTATCCGTATCTCTGGGCATTCGGCGGCAAGGAGCTCGAGGCGGACGGCAAGACCGTGGCGCTCAACAGCAAGGAGACGCTGGAGTCGGTCAAGTTCATCGCCGGCTTCTGGAAGGACGCGCACGACGAGGGCGGACTGGCCTGGGACGACAGCAACAACAACCGCGCCTTCCTC
>DATEKY010000817.1:0-6137 GCA_035277225.1 Xanthobacteraceae bacterium | reverse complement strand
GAAACGCAGGCCCCGGCCCGACCTCGAAGTCCGGCTCGAGGAACACCGCACGCTCGTAGACCGAGACCTTGCCGCGGCCCCAGTGGATCGGATCGGACGGATTGGCGTGGATGAAGGTGCCGGTCGCGACCAGCTTCGCCTTGTCGGATTCGCTGAGCTGATCGGATGCAGCCGGTGGCGGAAACACGAACGGATAGACGAAGAAGCCGAGCGCGACGCCAAAGCCGGTGCCGAGCACCCCGCCGAGCAGGAAGATCGCCAGTGCGCGAAAGAAGCGGGACATGCAAGCCTCCCCGTTTAGGCGATCCTAGCGCGGCGGGCGGCTGATCGGGTGTCACGCCTGCGCGGCGCGCGGTCACACTTTTCTGACGCGAGCGTGTGCAGGCTGTGATCGCGTAGCCCGGGTGAGCGCAGCGATACCCGGGGCACCTTCGCGCGGCGACAATCCAGGATGTCGCCATAGCGCGTCGGAGACGCGCGTAAACGCGCTTTCGGCTGATCCGGGCTACGAAGCCCACTCCCTGACATCGACAAACCGCCCGGCGATCGCGGCGGCCGCCGCCATGGCGGGCGACACCAGATGCGTGCGGCTCCGGTACCCCTGGCGGCCCTCGAAATTGCGGTTCGAGGTCGAGGCGCAGCGCTCGCCCGGCAAAAGCTTGTCGGGATTCATCGCGATGCACATCGAGCAGCCGGGCTCGCGCCAGTCGAAGCCAGCCTTGCGGAAGATCGCATCCAGGCCTTCGGCCTCGGCCTGCTGCTTCACCAGGCCCGAACCGGGCACGATCATAGCGCGGACGTTTGCATTCACCGTGCGGCCGTTCGCGACGCGCGCGACCTCGCGCAGGTCCTCGATGCGCGCATTGGTGCACGAGCCGATGAACACGCGGTCGATCGCGATATCGATCATCCGCTCGCCGCCCGAGAGCCCCATGTAGTCGAGCGCGCGCGCCGCGGCGCTGCGCTTCTTCTCGTCGGCGATTTCGTCCGGCTTCGGCACGCGCCCGCCGATCGAGACGACCTGCTCCGGACTGGTGCCCCAGGTGACCAGCGGCGGCAGCCTGCCGGCATCGAGCCTGATCTCGCGGTCGAAGTGCGCGCCATCGTCGCTGCGCAAGGTCTCCCAGTAGCGCACGGCCTCGTCCCACACGGCGCCCTGCGGCGCCTTGGGACGGCCCTTGAGATAGGCGTAGGTCGTCTCGTCCGGCGCCACCATGCCGGTGCGGGCGCCGGCCTCGATCGACATGTTGCAGACGGTCATGCGCCCTTCCATCGAGAGCGCGCGGATCGCCTCCCCGGCATATTCCAGTGCGTAACCGGTGCCGCCGGCCACTCCGATCTCTCCGATGATCGACAGGATCAGGTCCTTGGCGGCAACGTTCGGCGGCAGCCGGCCGTCGACGGTAATGCGCATGTTCCTCGATTTCTTCTGGATCAGCGTCTGGGTCGCGAGCACGTGCTCGACCTCCGAGGTGCCGATCCCGAAGGCGAGCGCGCCGAACGCGCCATGGGTCGCGGTGTGGCTGTCGCCGCACACCAGCGTGACCCCCGGCAGGGTGAAGCCCTGCTCCGGGCCGACGATATGGCAGATGCCTTGGCGAGCGTCGCGCTCGCCGTAATATTCGAGCCCGAACAAGGCGGCGTTCTCCGCCAGATAGGCGATCTGGGCGGCACTCTCGGGATCCGGGCTCTGGCGGTCCGACGTCGCGACGTTGTGGTCGGCCACCAGCAGCGTCCGCTCCGGGCCGCGCACCTTGAGGCCGGCCTGCCGCAGCGCCGCGAAGGCCTGCGGGCTGTCCACCTCGTGGGCGATCTGGCGGTCGATATAGAGGAGACAGGTGCCGTCCGGCTGGGCGTCGACCACATGGTCGTCCCAGACCTTGTCGTAGAGCGTACGGGGATTCACGTACCTAATCCGCTGTCGGCAGACGCCGCATGGTGAACTCGATCCGCCCGTCGGGCAGTTCGCGCCAGCTTTCGATCTCGGTCATGTAGGCGGGCTTGGGGAAGCGGTCGAACATCTCGCGCGCCTTGGCCCGCGCCTGCTCGCGCGGCAGCGCGAACGTTTCGCGACGGAACGCATCGTTGCGCGCCGGACGCTTGCGCAGCGCCTGCGCGGCACGTGCCGCAACGTCCGCCGGTATCCGCTTGACGCTCATTAACGGTACTCACGCCTGCAGGATACAGACGATACACGGCTGTTACGGCCAATACGAGCCTCGGCGAACCCTGCCCGGACGGTCCGCGACTACTAGGCTCGAAGACGCTTCCAGAGACAGAAAAGAGGCCTGCCGTGGTTATCGACAATAACGCGCCGACCGAGACCGATCTCGCGCTCGTGCGCTCCACCTTCGACCTTGTGGTACCGATTTCGGGTGTCGCCGCCGACATGTTCTACGAGCGCCTGTTCTACATGGCGCCGAGCCTGCGGCAGATGTTCCCGACCGACATGCGCGACCAGAAGCGCAAGCTGATGGTGATGTTGGCAAGCGCGGTGCAGGGGCTCAGCAATCTCGACGCGCTCGCGCCGCAACTGATGGCGCTCGGCGCCCGCCACGCCCGCTACGGCGTGAAGGACGAGCACTACAAGGTGGTCGGCGAAGCGCTGATCTGGACCCTGGAGCGCGGGCTCGCCAATGCGTTCACGCCCGAGGTCGAGCGCGCCTGGGTGCGGGTCTATCTCCTGATGGCCGCCACGATGCAGGCCGGCGCCGACGAAGCGCGCAACATGCAGGCGGCCGAGTAAGCCGCAGCCGGCGGTTGTCAGCCCCCCAGCGCCTCGTTGACGATCCGGTCGAGCGCCTTGCGCTCCAGCGGAAATCCTTCGCGGATCCACGTCTCCTCCGAACGGGCCAGCGCCGATCCGAGCACCGGCCCCTTCTCCACGCCGCGCGCGATGAAATCCGCCGCACGCAGCGGGAACGTCGGCGCGCTCCAGCGCTGCGGCAACGTGACGAGCGCGCGCCATGCCTCGTCATGCGCATTTGCTTGGGCACGCGACCAGGCGAGCAGCGCGCGTGCGGTGAAATCTTCGGCGCCGATCCGGTAGATCAGTTCGCGTGCCGCGACGTCACCCATCACGGGCGATACGCGCCACCAGCTCTCGCTCATCGCAGCGAGCCGCTCGTGCTCCGCATTGGAGAGCCGCAGCCGCTGCCACAGCCGCTCCGCATCTTCGGCAATCCAGACATTCAGCGCGCCGAGCCGGCGCGTCGCATCGGGCGCAAGTCCCGCCGCGTCTTCCACCCTCGCCATGTTGGCAAAGCTCGCGAGCCGCGGCACGCCGCCGAGCACCATGCCGAGCAGTCCTGTCTCTGCCATCACGGCGAGCGCCGGCACGGCATGCGGCGCGACCATGAGCTTGATCAGCTCCATGCGCACGCGTTCGCGCGAGAGCTGATCGAGGCCCGCACGCGCCTTGATCGCGGCGGCAAGGCCGTCGGCGTCGGGCGCACCTTCCCCGTAATAGGCATGGAAGCGGAAGAAGCGCAGGATGCGCAGGTAGTCTTCGGCGATGCGCGTCGCGGCGTCGCCGATGAAGCGCACGTGGCGTTTCTTCAGGTCGGCAATCCCGCCGACATGATCGTGCACCGCGCCGTCGGCCGAGAGGGACAGCGCGTTCATGGTGAAGTCGCGCCGCTCGGCATCGCGTTTCCAGTCGCGGCCGAACTTCACGGTGGCACGGCGGCCGAAGGTCTCGACGTCCTCGCGCAGGGTGGTGACTTCGTAAGGGCAGCCGCCGATCACCACCGTGAGGGTGCCGTGGTCGATGCCGGTCGGAACGGCCTTGAAGCCGGCGGCCTCGGCGCGGCGCATCACCTCCTGCGGCAGCGCCGTGGTGGCGATGTCGATGTCGCCATGCGGCAGGGCGAGCAGCGTGTTGCGCACCGCGCCGCCGACCACGCGCGCCTCCTCGCCGTCGCGATTGAGCGCGGCAAGCAGCGAGGCCAGCGGCGGCTCGCGCAGCCAAGAAAAGTCAGCCTTGGCGTCGATCCTCACTTCGTCGTCCCCGGCACCAGCTTGCCATTCTCCATATGGGCGGGCACGTAACGCGAGCCCGCGGGCTCGCCGCCCCACTGCGCCAGCACGAAGAAGCTGCCGAACATCAGCACGAGCGCCACGATGGTGAGCCACACCAGCGTCGGCATCGGCCAGGATTCCGGATGCAGCAGTTCGGCCTTGGTCGCGAACAGATAGACCGCGTAGAGCGCGAACGGCAGCACGAACAGGACGAGCTCGGTCAGTACGGGGCGGATCATGCTGCTGTGTAGCGCGGCGGGACGGGGGGCGGAAGCGGCTGAGGCTTAGGGCCGCGGCGCGAGCAGCACGATCCGCTTTCCCCTCTCCCGGTTGCGGAGAGGGGAAAGAAGAAAGCTCAGCGATAAATCTTCTCATACAGATTGCGCAAAATCCCCGCCGTGACGCCCCAGATATAGCGCTCGCCGAACGGCATCTCGTAATAGTGGCGCGTGACGCCCTTCCAGTCGCGGCTTTTGCGCGCGTGGTTGGCCTCGTCCATCACGAACGCGAGCGGCACCTCGAAGGCGTCGGCGACCTCGGAGGCGTTGACCTTCAGTTCGTAGTTCGGGACGACGCGCGCCACCACCGGCAGGATGCGGAAACCGGTAAAGGTGAGATACAGGTCGAGATAGCCGATCGGCTCGATCAGCGCGGCATCAAGCCCGATCTCCTCGTCGGCCTCGCGCAAGGCGGCCGCGAGCGGGGTGGCGTCGCCCGGATCGATCTTGCCGCCGGGGAACGCGATCTGTCCCGGATGGTTCGGCAAATCCGAGGTGCGCATGGTGAGCAGCACCCCGGGCTCGGCGTGATCGACCACGCCGACCAGCACGGCGGCGCCGCGCGTCGCCTTCACGCCGGCCTCGTCCCAAACCGCCGGGTCGCGGTCGAGGTCGCCGCGCGGAAAGTCCGTGAGCGCAAGATCGGTCAAAGCCGGCGGCACGTCGAGCGTGAGGACCTTCCGCGCGCGGTCGAAGAAGTCGCGGCCGACGACAAGCGGCGCGTTCGTGTCCATTACCGCAAACCCTTCAGGCTATCCGCCGGCGCCATAGCGTAGAATTCTCCACCCGATGCAACGCCGAACATGCGGCGGCCGTTGACGTCGCGCTCCTCGCCGAGCTCGACCAGATCGTAGAAGAGCGCGCGCGTGACCAGCGCCCATAGGTCGCGGCGGACATGCAGATACGGCTTGAGCCCGCCGGTCTCCTCCTCCGGCTCAAAGCGCAGCGCGTGATCCTTCCCGCAGGTCACCCAGTCGTCGACATTGGTGCGGAACGAGAGCCTGCGCGCGGCCCCCTCGCCTTCGGCATTCATCTCGACCGCGGTGAACGGCGCGTCGTCGACCGTGATGCCGACCTTCTCGACCGGCGTGACCAGGAAATACTTGTCGCCCTCGCGCTTGAGCACCGAGGCGAACAGCTTCACCAGCGCGGGCCGCCCGATCGGCGTCTTCAGGTAGAACCAGGTGCCGTCGGCCGCGATGCGCATGTCGAGGTCGCCGCAGAACGGCGGGTTCCACAGGTGCACCGGCGGCGGGCCTTTCCGGCCCGCGCTTTTTGCCGCACCCGCGAGGGCGTCGAGCCCACCTGTTTTCACGTCAGCCATGCGGGACCTTGTAGCGCGCCTTTGCCCATGATTTGGCCATTGTCCAAAGCCTACGGTACCAGAATCCGGCAAGGCGCTCGCGCGAACGTGATGTGCACATCAGGCAATCGCGCGGCACGAAAAATAGCGTAGACTCCAAGCGGATAGGAGAATCAGCGCGCCGCCGCGCCACGACGATGGCGCGATGCTTGCATAATTCGCAGGCAGGAGGCTCGGCAAGGGCCGAACAAGTGCGTAGTTCGATGACTTGGATGCAAATGGCGGCTTGGATGCAGCGGGGCGCGCTGGCAAAACGCTAACAGGAGCAGGCACAGATGGCTGGCGAAAGTCTCGAAAAGTTCGAGGACATGGTGGTGCGTGCCGCCGAGACCACCGCCGCGCATGCGCGTGCCGCCAGGGCCGCGATCGGCGCGGTCATCTTCGGCCAGGAGCGCGTGGTGGATCGCGCGCTGATCACGGTGCTGTCGGGCGGCCATGCGCTGCTGGTCGGCGTGCCGGGCCTCGCCAAGACCAAG
>DATEKY010000816.1:0-2098 GCA_035277225.1 Xanthobacteraceae bacterium | reverse complement strand
GTGGCGTCCTCGCCGCTCGCCATCGTGGCGAACCCGAACTTCCCGGCCTCCGACATCAAGTCCCTGGTCGCGGCCGCGAAGGACAAGCCGAACACGATTTCCTATGCGACGCCCGGCGTCGCCTCGATCCAGCAGTTGTCGGTCGAGCTGCTCGGCTTCATGACCGGTACGAAATATGTGCACGTGCCGTACCGCGGCGGTGCGCCGGCGCTGAACGACGCGATCGCGGGCCACGTGCCGCTCGCGGTACTGAGCGTGCTGCAGGTGATGCCGCAGGTCGAGGCGAAGCAGTTGAAGCCGCTTGCCGTGACGTCGAAGGGCCGCACGGATGTGTGGCCGAACGTGCCGTCGATCGCCGAAGCCGGCGTCACCGGCTACGAGGCCGAGCTCTGGTTCGGCATCATCGCGCCGGCCGGGACGCCGGACGCGATCGTGAACCGGCTCAACGCGGAGATCACGCGTTTCGTCAAATCCGACGTCATGCAGAAGCGCCTCGCTGCGCAGGGCGCGCGCGCCATCGGCTCCTCGCGCGAGGAGTTCGCCGCCTTCATGCGCGCCGAGCAGGAGAAGTGGGGCAAGCTGCTGACCGAGATCAAGATCAAGCCGGAGTAGACCCTGCTGTCATTCCGGGGCGCCGCGCAGCGGCGAGCCCGGAATCCATAACCACGAACCTATCGAGTAATGGAGTCGTACAGATCGTCCCAATTCGGGTTGTCGCGTTCAATTAGATTGATTTTCCATTCTCTCCGCCACTTCTTGAGCTTCTTCTCGCGCTCGATAGCAGCCGTGATGTCATCGTGGGCTTCGAACCACACGAGACGAACTATGGAATACTCGGCCGTGAAACCTTTCGTGATTTTGTTCTTATGTTGATAGATGCGGCGAACGAGATCGTTCGTGACGCCAATGTAGATTGTCCCGTGCTTGCGGCTTGCTAGGATGTAGACCCAGTACATCTTCGCGGCCTGTGATTATGGATTCCGGGCTGCCTCGCTCCGCTCGGCCCCCGGAATGACAAGCTAATGTATCTCCGGTTCCGGCACCGGGACATGCGCGGCGAGGAAATCGAAATCGCAGCCCTCGTCGGCCTGCCCGATATGCGCCGAGAACATCGCGCCGTAGCCGCGCTCGTAGCGCGGGGGAGGGGGCACCCATGCGGCCTTGCGCTTCGCCATCTCCTCGTCCGGGATCATCAGGTTGATCGAGCGCGCCGCGACGTCAACCTCGATCGGATCGCCGGTCTTCACGAAGGCGAGCGGCCCGCCGACGTAGCTCTCCGGCGAGACATGCAGCACGCAGGCGCCGTAGCTGGTGCCGCTCATGCGCGCATCGGAGACGCGCAGCATGTCGCGCACGCCCTGCTTCACCAGCTTGCGCGGGATCGGCATCATGCCCCATTCGGGCATGCCCGGCCCGCCCTTCGGGCCGGAGTTCTTCAGCACCAGCACATGGTCGGCAGTCACGTCGAGATCGTCGCGCTCGATCATGCTCGCCATGTGGTTATAATCTTCGAACGCCAGCGCCGGCCCGCGATGCTTGAGCAGGCGCTTCTCCACCGCCGACGGCTTGATGATCGCGCCGCGCGGCGCAAGGTTGCCGAACAGCACGCCGGTCGCGGGCTCCGACGAGATCGGATCGCTGGTCGGGTGGATCACGTCGCGCAGATGCACCTTGGCACCCTCGATGTTCGCGCCGACCGTCTTGCCGGTCACCGTCATGCAATTGAGATCGAGGAGCTCGCGCAGCTCGCTCATCAGCGCGCGTAGGCCGCCCGCGTAGAAGAAATCCTCCATCAGGAACGCACCCGAAGGGCGCACGTTGGCGATCACCGGCACGGTGCGCGAGATGCGGTCGAAATCCGCGAGCGAAATCTGCACGCCGGCGCGCTTCGCCATCGCCACCACGTGGATGATCGCGTTGGTCGAGCCGCCCATCGCCATGTCCACCTTGATGGCGTTCTCGAACGAGCTCTGGCCGAGGACGCGCTCGGTGGTGAGGTCCTCCCACACCATCTCGACGATGCGCCGCCCGCTTTGCGTCGCCATGCGCGGATGATTGCTGTCGGCCGCTGGAATGGACGATGCGCCGGGCAGCGAGA
>DATEKY010000815.1:0-7502 GCA_035277225.1 Xanthobacteraceae bacterium | reverse complement strand
GCTCGACCGCCGGCTGATGGTGCGGCTGGTGAAGGGCGCCTACTGGGACACCGAGGTGAAGCGCGCGCAGGAGCGGGGGCTTCCCGACTATCCGGTGTTCACCCGCAAGGCGATGACCGATCTCTCCTACATGGCGTGCGTGACCAGGCTGCTCGCCGCACGGCCGGTGCTCTATCCGCAGTTCGCCACCCACAATGCGCTCACCGTCGCGAGCGTGATCGAGGAGGCGGGCGGGGTCGAGGGCTATGAGTTCCAGCGGCTGCATGGCATGGGTGAGGCGCTCTACGAGGGGCTGATCGCGGACGAGCCTGCCGCCGCCTGCCGCGTCTATGCGCCGGTCGGCGGCCATCGCGACCTGCTCGCCTATCTGGTGCGACGGCTCCTGGAAAACGGCGCCAACTCGTCGTTCGTCTCGGTCGCGGCCGACCCGTCGGTGCCGGTCGCCACCATCCTGAAGCGCCCGCAGGCCTGGATCGCGGACGCAAGCCATGCGCGCCATCCGCGCATCCCGCTGCCGCGCGATCTGTATGGGGCGGAACGGGTGAACTCGGCGGGCGTGGAGTTCGGCGACCGCGCGGCCCTGGAGGCGCTGCTGGCCGGCGTGAAGAGCGCCGCGCCGCTGCCGCAGGCGAAGGGCAAGACCGTCGAGGAGGCGCTGGCGGGCGCCGCAAACGGGTTCGCCGCCTGGAATGCCCGTCCCGTCGCCGACCGCGCGGCGGCGCTCGAACGCACCGCCGATCTTTACCAGCAGCACCGTGACGCCCTGCTGGCGACCTTGCAGAGCGAAGGCGGCAAGACGCTCGACGACGCCGTGGCAGAGGTGCGCGAGGCGGTCGACTTCTGCCGCTACTACGCGAGCCAGGCCCGGCGCTCGCTCGTGCCCGAAGCCATGCCGGGGCCGACCGGCGAGACCAACGAACTGCACCATCGCGGACGCGGCCTGTTCGTCTGCATCAGCCCGTGGAATTTCCCGCTCGCGATTTTCACCGGCCAGATCGCGGCCGCGCTGGTCGCCGGCAACAGCGTGATCGCCAAGCCGGCCGAGCAGACGCCGCAGATCGCCGCCATCGCAATACGCCTGATGCATCAGGCCGGCATTCCGCCGTCCGCGCTGCATCTTGTGCTCGGCGACGGCAAGGCCGGCGCCGCGCTGACCGCCGATGTGCGCGTCGCGGGCGTCGCTTTCACCGGCTCGACCGAGGTCGCCTGGATCATCAACCGCACGCTCGCCGCCAAGGACGGCCCGATCGTGCCGCTGATCGCCGAGACCGGCGGCATCAACGCGATGATCGTCGATGCGACCGCACTGCCCGAGCAGGTGACCGACGACGTGATGACCTCGGCCTTCCGCTCCGCCGGGCAGCGCTGCTCGGCGCTGCGGCTGCTGTGCGTGCAGGAGGATGTGGCCGACCGCATCGTCGGGATGATCGAAGGCGCGGCGCGCGCGCTGGTGGTGGGCGATCCGCGCGATGTCGCGACGCATGTCGGGCCGGTGATCGACGCGGAGGCGAAAGAGAAGCTCGACCGCTGGATCGCCACGCATCGGACCCGTGTCATCTTCCGCCACGACGGCGCGCCGGCGAATGGCACCTACGTGGCACCCACGATCATCGCGCTCGACCGCGCGCTCGACCTGACCGAAGAGGTGTTCGGCCCGGTGCTGCATGTCGTGCGCTGGCGCGCCGACAGGCTCGACGCGCTCGCCGACGACATCGCGGCGAGCGGCTACGGCCTCACCCTCGGCATCCATTCGCGCATCGACGAGACCGCCGAGCGCATCGTGGCGCGGCTCGCCAACGGCAATGTCTACGTCAACCGCAATATGATCGGTGCGGTGGTCGGCACGCAGCCGTTCGGCGGCAGCGGTCTGTCCGGCACCGGACCGAAAGCCGGCGGTCCGAACTATCTGCGTCGTTTCGCCACGGAGCAGGTGGTGACGGTGAACACCGCGGCGGCGGGCGGCAACGCGAGTTTGCTGGCCGAAGGCGAGTAGGTTCGCGCTGCGCTGCTGCGGCATTCGCAAACACGCGCGTTTTCACCGCGAAAACATTACATTTCCGTCATTCATCAAGGCGCATAGCGCCGTTCAAACCGCGTTCAATGGAACGGCGTCATTCTGCCGAACGTTGTATTGCGCCGCGGCGGAAGTCCGCGGCGGCACTTAGGGAGAGACCCATGTTTTCCAGATCAGCTCTCGTGCTGACGACCGCAGCAGCGATCGCGCTGACGAGCTTCGATCTACACCCCGCGCAGGCCGCACCCGACGGCGGCCCGGCGATCGCCAAGCACAACGGCGCCGACGAGTTCAGCGCGCAGCGCAAGCGGCGGCGCGGACGCGGCGTGCATCCGGGCGTGCCGCTCGCGGCCTTCGGCATGATCGCCGGCACCATCGCGGGGATCGCTGCGGCCGAGCGGCGGCGCGAATACTACGAACGTCCGTATGTCTACGGCGCTCCGTACGGCTACGCGCCGCAGGTCTACGCGCCTCATGGTTATGGTTATGCGCCGCGCGTCTATCACCACCCGGGCGGCTACGGCGCCCACCCGCAGGCGGTCTATCCGGGCTACGGCCCGCCGGTGAACGGGCAGGGCAACCCGATGCCGATGTCGCCCGGCGCGATGTAGGCCGGATGTTGTCGGCAATCGTCGCGCGGCGGCCCCCGATGCCGCTGCGGGACGGTCCAGATGTAGGGTGCGGCACATTCCCGTTAACAACTAATAGACCGACTTGCGTTATGGTCGGCGCATGACTGATTCGGTCGACCGGCTGCATGAGGCTGTGATCGCGGCGCGCCACGGCGATCCGGCGAGTTCGCGCACCGCGCGCCTGCTGCGCTCCGGCCGCTCCAAGATGGCCAAGAAGCTGGCCGAAGAGGCGATCGAGGTGGTGATCGACGCGATGCACGGCAACCGCGACGCTGTGGTGCGCGAGAGCGCCGACCTTCTCTACAATCTCGTCGTGCTCTGGGTTTCGGCGGGCGTCGCGCCCAAGGAAGTCTGGAAGGAAATGGAACGGCGCGAACGGCTGATGGGCATCGCCGAGAAGCTGCCGAAGGACCTGCCGGACGCCGATCCGCGCCGCAAGGTCGTCGCGCTGGAAAGCCGCCGCGCTCGCAAGCGCCGCTGATCTTTCCGCGCCGTCATCGCGTGCGTGACTTTCCATCCGCGCGCCGCTAAGCACCCCCGGCCATGTTGAGAAAACTGTACGACTGGACGCTGTCGCTTGCCGCGCGCAAAAGCGCGGAGTGGTGGCTCGCCTTCATCGCTTTCGTCGAAAGCTCGGTGTTCGTGATCCCCGCGGAAGTGCTGTTCGTGCCGATGGGGCTGGCGCGACCGGACCGCGTCTACCGCTACGCCGTGCTGGCAACCATCGCGTCGGTGCTCGGCGGCGTGTTCGGCTGGTTCCTCGGCCATTACGCCTATGAATACATCGCGCGCCCGATGCTCGAGTTCTACGGCAGCCTCGCCGCCTTCGAGAAGCTGCGCAGCGCGGGCAACAGCGATTGGGTCCTGCTGATGCTGATCACGTCGGGGCTCGCGCACCTGCCGCCGATGAAGGTCGTGTCGATCGCCTCGGGCGCGTTGAACGTGAACCTCTGGCTGTTCGCCGTGTCGTGCATCGCGGCGCGCGGCATCCGCTTCTTCATCTTCGCCTGGCTGCTGCGCCGCTACGGCGAGCCGATCCGCGACTTCATCGAGAAACGTCTCGGCCTGCTCGCCGGGGTCGGCGCGGTAGTGGTGATCCTGCTGTTTGTGGCGTACAAGTTCTGGCGCGCGGGTTCGTAGCGTTTCACATTTTCGCCACGCCGCGGGCGCTTAACTTTCGCGGGGGTTCCGCGATGCCGACGTTTGGCCGCCTCATGTTTTGCGCCGCCGCGCTTCTTGCGAGCGCGGGACTTGCCGCCGCGCAACCGGATCAAAATCCGCCGATCCCGCTTCAGCCTCCCGCCGTGATCGAGGCTTCGCCACCTCCGGAGCCCGCACCGGTCACCCGCCTGCCGACGCCGGCCGAGTCGCTCAATGCGATCGGGCGCTTTTTCGGCGGCGCGACCGATGCGGCGGGCGACGTCGCCAAAGGCGTCGGCGATGCGGCCGGCACCGTCGCGCGGCTGCCGCTGACCAACGTGGTGACCGGCAAGCAGATGTGCATCAACGCGCCGAACGGCGCGCCGGATTGCGTGACGGCGAGCGAGACGCTGTGCCGCGCCAAAGGCTATCAGCGCGGCGCGAGCCTCGACATCACGTCGGCCTATCGTTGTCCCGCCGCCTTCTGGGCGGAACGGCGCGAGCCGAACGACAAGGATTGCGTCAGCGAGGCGTTCGTCTCCAAGGCCGTGTGCCAGTAGCGGCTGTTCTCAGGCCCGAGAGTGTGATGTTCTCCGCAGGACCATGCGCGGAGGGCGCGCCCCGTGAACCTCTCTGCCTGCAACGCGAGGCCGCGGGCGGTGAAAGTCCGGCGCGAGATGGAGGCCGCGTTCGGGCGGCGGAATGTTTAAGCGAAAAGAGAAAATCAGGAGGACGACGATGAGGGCGATCATCAAGGCGGTTCTGCTCGGCGCCGCGATTGCGGTGCTGCTCGCTCCGGCCAGGGCTCAGACGCAGGCTCAAACCCAGCCGCCGCTGACGCAGCTCACCATCATGGTATTCCAGGGCGTGCAGAACCTGCCGCTGTTCGCCGCGCAGACGCGCGGCTTCTTCGGCAAACGCAATCTCGAAGTCGAGATCAAGATCGCGCCGACCTCCGACGAGATGCGCAACGGGCTGGCGGAAGGGCGCTACCAGATCGTGCATGGCGCGATCGACAACGCGGTCGCGATGGCGGAGGTCGCGAAGGCCGACATCGCGGTGGTCGTCGGCGGCGACAACGGCTGGAACCAGCTCATCGTTCAGCCGGAGATCAAGGCGGCGGCGGACCTGCGCGGCAAGACCGTGATCGTCGACGCGCCGAACACCGCTTACGCGCTGCAGCTCTACGACATGCTGGCGCAGGCCGGCCTGAAGAAGGGCGACTACGAGGTGAAGGTCGTCGGTGCCACGTTCCGCCGGCTCGATGCGATCCGTGGCGACAAGACGATCGCGGCCTCGATGCTCAATCCGCCGTTCTCGGTGCTGGCGCAGAAGGCCGGCTTGAAGAATCTCGGCTCGGCGGTGAAGTCGGTCGGGCCGTATCAGGCGACCGGCGGCTTCGTGATGCGCGCCTGGGGCAAGCAGAACGAGGATACGCTGGTGAAATACCTCGCCGCCTATGTCGAGGGCGTGCGCTGGGCGCTCGATCCGGCGAACAAGGAGCACGCGATCAGGCTGCTGATGGACCGGCTGAAGCTCGCCGAAGACGTCGCGACCGCGGCCTACACCTACGCGACCGATCCGGCGGAGGGCTTCGCCAGGGACGGCAAGGTCGACATCGAGGGCTTCCGCACCGTGCTGAAGCTGCGTGCGCAGCATCTCGGCACCTGGGGCGGCACGCCGCCCGCGCCGGAGAAGTATCTCGATCTCTCCTATTACCAGAAGGCGTTTGCGGGGTTGTGAGAACTCCGACCTCGTCCTGAGGTGGCGACCGAAGGTCGCCCTCGAAGGACGGCCGCAGACACCGGTGATTGCCCTCGCCCTTCGAGACGCCCGCCTTCGCTGCCGCTCTGGCGGGCTCCTCAGGGTGAGGGCTTGCTGACCAACCGATCGACCTCCGCGACCGCCATGAACAGGTGATAGAGCACGCGCGCGGGCGTGGTTTTCGTCAGCGGCTGGCCGTCGCGGGCGAGCTGATTGTGCCAGCTCGCGCCGTCGGAACGCAGGAAGTGCTGCGCTATGAGCGCAAGATGGCCTGAGATCGCGTCGCGCGCCGCCGCATCGTTCTGCCGTTCGGCGCGCGCCACCAGCGCCTTGATGTATTCGGTCTGCGGCCAGAACAGTTTCGTGCCGGCAACGAGTCCGCCGGTCGCGTCGACGCCGTCGAACACGATGCCGTCGCCATCGATGCCGAATTTCTTGCCGAAGGCGAACAGTTTCTCGGCGTCCGCCAGCACGCTCTCGTCGCGGCTGAGCCGATGGTATTCGTGCAGCAGCCACACCCATTCGAACTGATGTCCGGGCTCGCGCAGGTTGCCCGGCGCCCCGATCGCCGGCAGCCAGTCCGCGGCGAAAAATTCGCCGAGCGCGCCGGTATCGCGGTCGACGAAGCGGCGCCTGAACAGATCGACCATCGCGCCGGCGCGACGCAGCCAGTTCTTCTCGCCCGTCGCGGCGTGCAGCGCGAGCAGCGCCTCGAGGAGGTGCATGTGCGGGTTCTGCCGCCGCGGCAGCTTTATCTCGACTCGCCCCGGCGCGAATTCCTCGAAGAAGCCGCCATGCTTCGGATCGGCGAGCCGCGCCTGCATCGACTGCCAGGTCGCGTCCGCAAGCTGGATCGCGCTCGCGTCATGCGTCGCGCGGAAGTACCAGGCGAGCGCGAACAGCACGAAGGCATGGTCGTAGGCGTCGCGCGTGTTGTCGAGCGTCGCGCCCTCGGTCGAGACAGCGCGAAACCAGCCGCCGTCCGGCGCGCGCGCGGTGCTGACCAGAAACGAAAAACCGTGGCGCGCCGCCTTGCCGAAGGCCGGATCGCCGTTGAGTACATAGGCGTGGCTGAACACGTAAGTGAGCCGCGCCTGCACCAGCGTGGTGCGGCGCGAGCGCCCGATCGGGCTGCCGAGTGCATCGATCTCTTCGGCGAAGCCGCCGGCCGGATCGGTGACGCGCTGCAGCCAGAACGGACAGACGTGCTCGAGCAGCCACGGCCGCAGCGTGCGCAAATCATGTGGATCGAACTGCGCCATCACTGCGTCGCCTTGCCACCCCGTCTGCGCGCGCGCTAGCATGTTAGCCTTAAATAATACGGCGGAGACCAATCCGCCGCGCACTCGAGGGAGGAGTTTATGCGATTCGTGACGCGAATCTTCGCGTTGGCGGCGGCGTTTGCGCTGTCCACAGCGATCTCGGCCAGTCAGCCGGCACAAGCACAGCAGACCATCACGCTCAACGGCGCCGTGCAGTTCAACGACGACCACGCCTTCAACAAGGCGCTGCTCAAATTCGAAGAGCTGGTGAAGAAGTACTATGGCAAGCCGATCAACTTCAATCTGCACCGCAATTCGTCGCTCGGGCTGGAGAAGCAGTATTTCGAATACATGGCGCAGGGCAAGGCGGTCGATTACGCGATCGTGTCGCCGGCGCACATGTCGACCTTCTCCAAGGCGGCGCCGTTCATCGACGCGCCGTTCCTGTTTCGCGATCTCGCGCACTGGAACAAGGTGCTCGACGCCGACTTGTTGGAGCCGGTCGCCGACGAGATCAACGAGAAGGCCGAGGTGATGCTGATCGGCTATGCCGGCGGCGGCACGCGCAACATCTTCGTCAACAAGCCGGTGAAGAACCTCGCCGAGATCAAGGCGCTCAAGGTGCGCGTGCAGGGCGCGCCGATCTGGAGCCGCACCTTCCAGGCCGCCGGCATGGCGCCCACCGTGATC
>DATEKY010000814.1:0-3314 GCA_035277225.1 Xanthobacteraceae bacterium | reverse complement strand
CTCGCTCAAGGGTCAGTGGATCCTGGTGCTGGCAGCGATCTTCGCAGCCTACGTGCTGCTGGGCGTCCTCTACGAAAGCTTCATCCATCCGATCACGATCATCTCCGGCCTGCCGTCGGCCGGCATCGGCGCGCTGCTGTCGCTGATGCTGTTCGGGATGCCGCTGACGGTGATCTCGCTGATCGGCATCGTCATGCTGGTCGGCATCGTCAAGAAGAACGCCATCATGATGGTCGACTTCGCGATCGAACGCCGCCGCGTCGGCCTGTCCGCGGAGGCAGCGATCCGCGAGGCCTGCCTGCTGCGCTTCCGCCCGATCATGATGACGACCTTCGCGGCGATCTTCGGCGCGCTGCCGATCGCGCTCGGCGCAGGCGCCGGCGCCGAGCTGCGCCAGCCGCTCGGCATCGCCGTGGTCGGCGGCCTGATCGTGTCGCAGCTTCTGACGCTGTTCATCACGCCGGTGATCTACCTCTATCTCGACCGCATCGACCGCGTGCTCAAGCGCCGGCTCGAGCCGCAGCTGCAGGAGGTCGAGACTCATGGCCGACCGGCAGCGATCGCGGCGGAGTAAGTCCTCAGGATTTGTAGGGTGGGCAAAGCGCGGCGCCGCTTCAGCGGCGATGCGCATGCCCACCACCAACGCCGGCGGTGGGCACGTCGCGTAGCTTGTGCCCGGACGGCGCGGAGCGCCGATCCGGGTGCTCCTTTGCCCACCCTACGGAGCTCGCGGCCGTCCTTCGAGACGCGCAGCTTTGCTGCGCTCCGCAGGATGAGGATCGGTGCTGTCAGATCGAAAAGCTGGTCCCGCAGCCGCAGCTCGCGGTGGCCTGCGGATTGTTGATCTTGAACGACTGGCCGATCAGGTCGTCGACGAAGTCGATCTGCGACCCGGCCATGTAGTTCACCGACACCGGGTCGATCAGCACCACGGCGCCGTCGCGCGCCAGCACCAGGTCGTCGTCCGCCTTGGCGCGCTCGATGTCGAACTTGTACTGGAAGCCGGAGCAGCCGCCGCCCTCGACCGAGACGCGCAGCATCGCGCCTTGCGGCTCGCCCTTGAGGATCTCGCCGATGCGCCGCGCGGCGCTGTCCGAAATGGTGACACTGTCCATGCCGTGATAGTTAGGTAGAGCGGAGGCCCGGGTCAATCGGGCCCGAATCGCGGGATTTGCCATGAGTGCGGGCCGCGCGCCCTATGCGGAGGACTTCTCCCGGACCCGCGGGCGGTTGCACCCGGAACCGGAAAGCGCCTCGCGCAACCCGTTCCGGCGCGACGCCGACCGGATCATCCATTCGACCGCGTTCCGCCGCCTCAAGCACAAGACCCAGGTCTTCGTGTTCCACGAGGGCGACCACTACCGCACCCGGCTGACCCACACCCTCGAAGTCACCCAGATCGCCCGGGCGCTTGCGCGCTCGCTCGGCCTCGACGAGGACCTCGCCGAGGCGCTGGCGCTCGCCCACGACCTCGGTCACCCGCCGTTCGGGCATGCGGGCGAACGCGCGCTCGATGGGTGCCTCGCCGATTTCGGCGGCTTCGATCACAACGCCCAGACCTTGCGCACCGTCACCGCCACCGAGCGGCGCTATCCGGGTTTCGACGGCCTCAACCTCTCCTGGGAGACGCTCGAAGGCATCGTCAAGCACAACGGACCGCTGACCGACGCCGAGGGCAGGGCTACGGCCAAGTACCGCGACAACGGCGTGCCGCAGGTGATCGCCGACTACAACGCGATCCATGATCTGGCGCTCTGGAGCCACGCCTCCGCCGAAGCGCAGGTGGCGGCGATCGCCGACGACATCGCCTACGACGCGCACGACCTCGACGACGGGCTGCGCGCCGACCTGTTCGCGATCTCCGACCTTGCCGGCGTGCCGGTGCTCGGCGGACTGCTGCGCGAGGTGCGCGACCAGTATCCGGGCATCGATCCGGCGCGCCTGACGCACGAACTGGTGCGCCGCCTGATCGGCAAGCTGATCGAGGACGTGGTCGGCGAAAGCACACGCCGCCTCGGCGCCGCGGCGCCGACCTCCGCCGACGAGGTGCGCGCTGCGGGCGCGCCGATGGTCGCCTTCTCGGCGCTGATGGCCTCGGCCGATCGCGCGATCAAGGAGTTCCTGTGGACCAACATGTACCGCCACCCGCGCGTGATCGGCGTGATGGAGAGCACCGAGGTCGTGGTGCGCGAGCTGTTCGCGCGCTTCTTCGTGTCGCCGCAGGACATGCCGCCGGATTGGGCGCAGGGGCTCGATCCGGCCGACGCCGCCGCGCGCGCCCGTCGCGTGGCGGATTTCATCGCCGGAATGACCGACGGCTTTGCGCTCAGCGAGCACGCCCGGCTGTTTGCGAAAGTTTGACCTGACTGTCGATTCTTGCGATAGCGCGCGCGAAACCCCTGAAAAAACCCATATGGCCGACCTTTCCAATATTTTTGCGACCGTGCATGCGCGCGTGATCGCGGCGAACGAGGCGCTGACCGCGTCGGGCGAACTGCCCGCGCTCGACCTCTCGCGCGTGCTGGTCGAGCCGCCGCGCGACGCCACGCATGGCGACATGGCGACCAATGCCGCGATGGTGCTGGCGAAGGACGCGAAGAAAAAGCCGCGCGAGCTTGCCGATCTGATCGCCGGCAGGCTGCGCGTCGACGACCTGATCGAGACGGTCGATGTCGCGGGGCCGGGCTTCATCAATCTCACGCTCAAGCCGGCGGTGTGGCTCGACGCGCTGCGCGCCGCGATCGAAAAGGGCAGCAACTACGGTCGCGGCGCCGCCACTGGCGCACCGGTCAATGTCGAATACGTCTCCGCCAATCCGACCGGCCCGATGCATGTCGGGCATTGCCGCGGCGCGGTGTTCGGCGATGCGCTGGCGAATCTCCTGGATTTCGCCGGGCAAAAGGTCACGCGCGAGTACTACATCAACGATGCAGGCGCACAGGTCGACGTGCTCGCACGCTCGGCCTACCTGCGCTACCGCGAGGCGCTGGGCGAGACGATTACGATCCCCGAGGGGCTTTATCCGGGCGACTATCTCATGCCGGTCGGGCAGGCGCTCGTGGCCGAATACGGCGCGTCGCTGAAGGAGAAGCCGGAGGAGGACTGGCTTCCGCTCGTGCGCGCGAAGGCGATCGACATGATGATGGCGATGATCCGCGACGATCTCGCCGCGCTCAACGTCACGCATGATGTGTTCTTCTCCGAGCGTGCGCTGGTGGCCGGGCCGTCCGACGAGGTCGCCGCCACGATCGCGGCGTTGCGCGCCGAGGACAAGATCTACGAGGGCCGGCTGCCGCCGCCGAAGGGCGCGCCGA
>DATEKY010000813.1:0-4471 GCA_035277225.1 Xanthobacteraceae bacterium | reverse complement strand
CAACGCCGCCGAGGCGCTGACCAATACGCGTCTCTATGTGGCGCGCGCGAAGCTGCCGAAGCCGGCCGACGATGAGTTCTATCATGCAGATCTCATCGGACTTGCGGCGACGACAGCCGACGGCGCCGCGTTCGGCACCGTAAAGGCCGTGCACAATTTCGGCGCCGGCGATCTGCTCGAGATCGAGCCTGCAAGCGGCGGCACGAGCGTGATGCTGCCGTTTACCGAGACGAGCGTGCCGACCGTGGACATTGCCGGGCGCAAGCTGATCGTCGCGCCGCCGGCGGACGTCTGAGCCATGTGGCGCGCGAGCGTGCTGACGATCTTTCCCGAGATGTTTCCGGGCCCGCTGGGCGCGAGCCTGGCCGGCAAGGCGCTGGCGAAGGGCCTGTGGACGCTCGACGCGGTCGACATCCGCGATCATGCGGCCGACAAGCATCGCACGGTCGACGACACGCCGGCCGGCGGCGGCCCCGGCATGGTGATGAAGGCCGACGTGCTGGCGCGTGCGATCGACGCCGCCGGTGAAGGCCGGCCGCGGCTGCTGATGTCACCGCGCGGGACGCCGTTGACGCAGCGGCGGGTCAGGGAACTCGCCGCGGGACCGGGCGCCATCGTGGTCTGCGGCCGGTTCGAGGGGGTCGACGAGAGGGTGATCGCGGCTCGCGGCCTGGAAGAGGTTTCGCTCGGCGATTTCGTGCTCTCGGGTGGGGAAGTGGCGGCGCTGGCGCTGATCGATGCCTGCGTGCGGCTGCTCCCGGGCGTCATGGGCAAGGAGGCGTCCGGGGCGGAAGAGAGCTTCTCCGATGGCCTGCTCGAATACCCGCAATACACCCGGCCGGCGCTGTTCGAGGGCGCGGCGATCCCGGAAATCCTTACCTCCGGCGACCACGCCAAAGTGGCGGCCTGGCGCCGCCAGGAGGCCGAAAAACTCACCCAAAGCCGTCGCCCGGACCTCTGGGCGGCGCGGATTAAGCCGCCGAAATCAAAGTCATGACGCCGGGGTGACAAGGGAGAATCTTTCCAGTAGAAACCCGCCCAATCCATTGAACCCGACCGCCAGAGCGCCCCGCGCGCGGCGCCGCCGCCGGAGAAGTCCCATGAACCTTTTGAAGCAGCTCGAGCAAGAGCAGATCACCAAGCTGACCGCCAACAAGGACATCCCCGATTTTGCTCCGGGCGACACCGTGGTGGTCAACGTGAAGGTGGTCGAGGGCGAGCGCTCGCGCCTGCAGGCCTATGAGGGCGTGTGCATCGCGCGTTCGGGCGGCGGCATCAACCAGAGCTTCACGGTGCGCAAGATCTCCTACGGCGAGGGTGTCGAGCGCGTATTCCCGCTCTACTCGCCGATGGTGGACAGCATCAAGGTCGTGCGCCGCGGCAAGGTGCGCCGCGCCAAGCTCTATTACCTGCGCGGCCTGCGCGGCAAGAAGGCGCGCATCACCGAGAAGCAGGATCAGGCCGCCGCAGCCGCGGAGTAATCCGCGCGTACCTCCGGCCGAGCGCCGAGATCGTCCCGCGCGCCGGTCACTCCGGCGCGCTTTTATTTGCGCCGCCCAGGTTTTATATCAACGGTCTCTTGCGACCCAACGAAACGAGTACGTCCATGGCAGGCCCCCGCACCCTCTACGACAAGATCTGGGACGACCACGTCGTCGATCAGCAGCCGGACGGCACCTGCCTGCTCTACATCGACCGGCACCTGGTGCACGAGGTGACGAGCCCGCAGGCGTTCGAGGGTCTGCGCTCCTCGGGCCGCAAGGTGCGCGCGCCGGAGAAGACGCTCGCGGTGGTCGATCACAACATCCCGACCTCGGACCGCAACCTGCCCAACCCCGATCCGGAAAGCGCCGAGCAGATCCGCGTGATGGCCGAGAACGCGCGCGACTTCGGCATCGAGTATTACGACGAGCGCGACCGCCGCCAGGGCATCGTGCACATCATCGGTCCGGAGCAGGGCTTCACCTTGCCGGGCACCACGATCGTGTGCGGCGACAGCCACACCGCGACGCACGGCGCGTTCGGCGCGCTGGCGCACGGCATCGGCACGTCGGAAGTCGAGCATGTGCTCGCGACGCAGACGCTGATCCAGAAGAAGTCGAAGAACATGCGCGCGGTGGTCGACGGCAAGCTGCCGGAGGGCGTCACCGCGAAGGACATCATCCTGGCGATCATCGGCGAGATCGGCATGGCGGGCGGCACCGGCCACGTGATCGAATACACCGGCGAGGCGATCCGCGCCCTCTCGATGGAAGGCCGCATGACGGTCTGCAACATGTCGATCGAAGGCGGCGCGCGCGCCGGCATGGTGGCGCCGGACGAGAAGACCTACGAGTACCTCAAGGGCCGTCCCAAGACGCCGAAGGCCGGCGCGTGGGAAACCGCGATGCGCTACTGGGAGACGCTGCGCTCCGACGAGGGCGCGGCGTTCGACACCGAGATCAGGCTCGATGCCGCCAAGCTGCCGCCGATCGTGACCTGGGGCACCAACCCCGGCCAGGTCGCCTCGATCACCGGGCGCGTGCCGACGCTGGAGGAGACCGACGAGCACAATCGCGAGATGCTGCAGCGCGCGCTCGCCTACATGGACTTCAAGGGCGGCGAGAAGATCACCGACATTACGCTCGACCGCGTGTTCATCGGCTCGTGCACCAACGGCCGCATCGAGGATCTGCGCGACGTCGCGCGCATCGCGCAGGGCCACAAGGTCAACGCCAACGTCTACGCGATGATCGTGCCGGGCTCCGGCATCGTGAAGGAGCAGGCGGAAGCCGAAGGCCTCGACAAGATCTTCAAGGCGGCGGGCTTCGACTGGCGCGAGCCGGGCTGCTCGATGTGCCTGGCGATGAATCCGGACAAGCTTGCGCCGGGCGAGCGCTGCGCCTCGACCTCGAACCGCAACTTCGAAGGCCGGCAGGGCTACAAGGGCCGCACGCATCTGGTGTCGCCCGCGATGGCGGCGGCCGCTGCGATCGCGGGAAAATTCGTCGACGTGCGCGAGTGGAAATAGCGGACGCGAAAGCCCGCCCGATCCGCGGGGGATCGAGCGGGCTTTGTCTATGCGGCCGTCAGACCGGGCTTAGAACACCCGGAAACCGAACGGGCCGATACCGACGCCAATGCCCGGCCGGTAGTAACCATACGGATAGCCGTATCCGTAGTAGGGATAGCCGCCGGCGTAGTACGGGTAGCGATAGCGCGGACCCCAGTAACGATAGCGCGGCGCATAGTAGCCGTAGTGGCGGCGCCAGCGGCGCTGCGCGCTTACGTCGGTGGTCTGCTGCACGTTGGGGTTGGTGGCGCCCTCATGCCGCTCGGCGGCAGTCGCCGGCAGCGGAAGGCTTGCTGCTCCCACAAAGCCGAGAGCCGCAATACTTACGAGAATCTTCGACATGGTTCCTCTCCATCAGCCGCTCCTGACGGACACAACGCCGCAACCGGCGAATCGTTGCGCGCTCTGGAACTACCAGCGGACGAAGATGGGAACTCTTTCCCTCCGGGTCAGCCGCGCACCCACCAGCAGCGCTGCCACGGCACGATCACCGGACCACCCGGACGCCATTGCTGCACCAGCCGGAAGTCGCAGTCGCGGTAGAGCAGCCGGCGGCGATCCGGCGTGACGCGCAATCTCGCGCGCGGGCGCTGTGCCTGCGCGGAGAACTCCGCGGCGGCGTGCGTGCCTTTTGCCACCGGTGCCGCGTTGGCCGGCACCGCAACAAGCCCCAACGCCAGCAGCGCCATCGCACCTTTGATCATGCGCATCCTCGGATTCCGGCCCGTACGCTCCCGCATCATAGCGGCTGCGTCAACGGCTTGACGTTGGCGCCGGCGGCCCAAGTCGTTGGTGGAGCATGATCCTGTCCGAAAACCGGTGCCCACTTTTCGGGGATCATGCTCTATGCTTGCCCCATGACACAGCCGTCACACGAGCGCGACGAGGCCCAGCGGCGGGAGGCGCTCGCCGCGCTGCGGGACTTGAGCGAGCGGGACACCTTCGCGACCTCGGCGCTGGCGCGCACCGCGCGGCGCGCGGGCGATCATTTCGCCGCGAAAGATGCCGCCGGCGAAGACCGCATCGAACTGTGGGGCCGGCGGATCGGACGGGGCCTGAGTCTTGCCGGCTTCGTGGCGCTCGCGCTCTATCTGTACCTGACCTATTTCCGATGAACGCCCCGGGTGATCAATCCGCGCCGCCGGTCTGGCGGCCGCTCAAGGCCCCCTCGCTCGCCGAGTTCGAGGTGATGGCGATCGAGGCGTTCCGCCGGCTGCCGGATAATTTCCGCGCGCTGTGTTCGGACCTGGTCATCCACATCGAGGACTTCCCGACCGACGAGGTGCTCGACCGCATGAACGCGCGCAGCGAGTTCGACCTGCTCGGCCTGTTCCAGGGCGTCGGTCTGCCGTTTCGCTCGGAAAGTGCGCCGGTGCACATGCCGAACATGATCTGGCTTTATCGCCGCCCGATCCTCGA
>DATEKY010000812.1:0-2950 GCA_035277225.1 Xanthobacteraceae bacterium | reverse complement strand
ATACGCATAGAGGATGATCTGCGGGATGGTGAACAGGAACGTCGCCCAGGTGTAGGGCCACAGCGGGATGCGCGTCAGCCCGAAGATCGCGCTCTGGATCATCGAGGGGATCGGCGACGCGAGCCGGCACAGCGCAACGATGCGCCAGCCCTCGGCCTCGACCGCGTTCATGATCGCGGTGAGCTTCGGTCTGCGCTCCACATAGTCCCACAGCCGCTCGGCGAAGAGATAGCGCGCGAGCAGGAACGCAAGCACGCAGCCGATCGTCGTCGCCGGCATGATGATCGGGATCGCCGCCATGCCGTAGACCACGCCAGCCGCGAGCGTCACGAAGGTGCGCGGGATCGGCACCAGCCCGCAAGCGACGAAGATCAGCGCCAGCACTACGGCCGCAGTCGGACTGAGCTCGCCCCAGCGGCGCAGGAATTCGACGATCGTTTCGGTCACGTCGCGCGCGTCAATGCACGCTCGGTCCCTTGAGGAATTTGGCGCGGTCGCTCGACGCGACCGTCACCTCGAAGGTGCGGCCGTCGCGATAGATCAGCAGCGGCACGTCCACGCCGGCCTGGCCGAGTGACCACACCTTGCGGAACATGGTGGCAAGCTCGCTCACCTCGCGCCCGTCGACCGCCAGGATGATGTCGCCGGTGCGCAGGTCGGCCGCCTGCGCGGGCCCGCGCGACGCGAGACCGACGATCACGATGCGCTCCTCCACCTCGGTGGCGTAGAGACCGAGCCAGGGCCGCGGCGGACGATTGGGCTTTCCGAACTTCATCATGTCGTCGAGGATCGGCTTCAGATCGTCGATCGGCACGATCATGTTGAGGTGCTCGTTGGCGCCGCGCTCGCGCGCACGCTCGAGCTGCAGCGAGCCGATGCCGAGCAGGTCGCCGGCAGGACCGATCAGCGCGGTGCCGCCCCAGTTCGGATGCGCCGGCGCGGTGAAGATCGCCTCGTCGAGCACGTATTCCCAGTAGCCGGCGAACTCCTGCTTGCCGGCGACGCGCGCCGCGACCGAGCGCTGGCGTCCGCCGGCGCCGCCGACCACCACCTTCTCGTCAAGCGGGATCATGGTGGAGTCGCCGAGCGTCAGCGCCGGCAGGTCGAGCTTGGCGAGTGCCTGCACCAGGCCGAAGCCGGTCGCCTGGTCGTAGCCGAGCACATGGCCGGGCACCACGCGGCCGTCGTTGAGATGCAGCCAGATCGTCTCGGCTTCGGTGATCAGATAGCCGATGGTGAGCACGAGGCCGCGCTCGTTGATCAGCACGCCGTTGCCGGCGCGCTCGGTGCCGAGCGTCTCGGCGGTGAACGCATCGTTCGGAATGATCGCGTGCAGCCCCATCACCGACGAGAGCGCCTTGTCGAGATCGTAGCCATAGTCCTCGGGCTTCGGCTGCACCGCGGGCGACACCTTGAAATCGGGCAAAGCTGGCATGGTTGCTCCGTTACGGACCGTGACCGTCAACATATATGGCATCTCCCGTGTTCCGCCGGGAGAGGGCAAATTTGCCGCGCCGATCACTCGGCCTTCGTACCCGACGAGACCACGATCGGGCCCCATTTCTCCGCTTCCGCCTTGATGAAGGCGGCGAACGACTCCGGCCCGGACTCCGCGGGCTCCGCGCCGAGCGCGATCAGCCGCTCGCGAATCTCCGGCAGCTTCATCACCGCGCCGATCTCGCGGCCGAGCGTCTGCACCACGTCGGGCGGCGTCTGCGCCGGCGCCACGATCCCGTACCACAGGAACGCCTCGAACCCGGGAATGCCGGATTCGGCGATGGTCGGGATGTCTGGCGCCAGCGACGATCGCTTCGCGGTCGAGACCGCGAGACCCTTCAGCGTGCCGGCGCGCACATGCGGCAGGCCGGTGATCATCGAATCCATCATCAGCGGCACGTTGCCGGCGATGAGGTCGTTCAGCGCCGGCGCCGAGCCGCGATACGGCACGTGCACCATGTCGATGCCGGCGGCCTTCTTGATCATCTCCATCATCAAATGCGGGGCGACGCCGGTGCCCTGGCTGGCGAACGAGATCGCGCCGGGCTTTGCTTTCGCGGCCGCGATCACCTCGGCCACCGAGCTGACGCCGAGCTTGGGGTGCGCGAGCAGCAGCGCGGGCGCGATGTTCAACAGCGCGAGCGGCGCGAATTCCTTCAGCTCGTAGCCGGGCTTGGCGAACAGCGTGGTGTTGATGATCTGCGCCGGCGTGATCACGGTGAGCGTGTAGCCGTCGGGTGCCGCCTGCGCGCCCGCCGCGGTGCCGATATTGCCGCCCGCCCCGGACCGATTGTCGATCACGAAGGACTGTCCGAGCCGCTCCTGCAGCTTCGCGGCGAGCAGGCGCGCCGTCACGTCGGCCGGACCGCCCGGCGCGTAAGGCACGATGATTTTGACCGGACGATCCGGATAGGCGGCGAGCGCGGGCGCGGCGAACGCGAGCGCAAAAATTACGGCAAGGCAGCGTACAATCATTGGCATTCTCCGGAATCGCGCGACGCTATCACTTTTGCGCGCGGGCTGTCCGCACGGCGTGGTGACGGCGAAATCGATTGGCTAGACTTTGCCCACCAATAAACACGATGGGCAGCCATCGAGGGAGGCGACGATGAGGCGAATGGGTTTTGTTGCGGGTGCAATTGCGGCGCTGTCGATGATGTCGAGCGCCTGGGCGATCGAGCTCGATCCTAAGATCGTCGGCTTCGTGCTGCCGAAGGACATCAAGTGGGTCGAGAACACGCGCTCCGGCAATCGCACCGCGATCCTGCAGGGCGATCCGAGCAAACCCGGACCCTACGCGATGCTGCTCACCTGGCTGCCCGGCAACATGAGCCGCCCGCATTTCCATCCGAACGACCGCTTCTTCATGGTGCTCTCCGGAACCTGGTGGGTCGGCAACGGCGGCAAATTCGATCCCGAGGCGACCGTTCCGATGCCGGCCGGCACGCACGTG
>DATEKY010000811.1:0-2268 GCA_035277225.1 Xanthobacteraceae bacterium | reverse complement strand
GGACCCGGGTGACGTGCCGCTGCTGCCCGCGCCGGACCGCACGCGCGGGCAGGTCGCCGTCATCTCGCAATCGGGCGGCATGGGATTTGCGTTTTTCGATCACGGCCGGCCGAAGGATCTCTCGTTCCGCTACATCGTCACGACCGGCAACGAGGCGTGTCTCGAAGCGAGCGACTTCGCCGAGTTCATCATCGACGAGGGCAAGACCGACGTCGTGCTGATGCTGATCGAGGACATCAAGAATCCGGCGACCTTCGAGCGCATGGCCGCGAAGGCGCTGCGCGCCGGCAAGCCTTTGATCGTCAACCGGCTGGGTTCATCGGAAGCGGGCGCACGCGCGATCGCCGCACACACGGCGGCGCGCGGCGACGATGCAGCCTACCGCGCCCTGTTCAAGAAATACGGCGTGATCGAGAGCAACGATCTCGACGAGATGGTCGATATCGCGGCCGCGTTCATCGCCATGGGCAAGCGCCTGCCCGCGGGCAATCGCGTCGCGATCGCGTCGTCGTCGGGCGGCGGCGGCGCCTGGGTGGCGGATGCTTGTGCGCTCGCCGGCCTCGACATGCCGCTGCTCGATGCTGCGACGCGCGCCAAGATCGACGTCTACCTGCCGCCTTATGGGACCTCGCAGAATCCCGTCGATGTCACGGCGCAGGCGATCCACGAGCGCGGCTATGCGGAGTTCGCACGGCTGTCCGCCGAGTCGCCGAACGTCGACGGCGTCATTCTCGTCGTGACCGGCCGCCATCCACGCTTCCTGCTGGAGGATCGCGAGAACCTGATCGCGCTCGGCCGCGATTCGAAAAAGCCCGTGCTGCTGTGGAGCTACACGCGCCCCGCCGCGGTTTGCGTCGATCTGTTGAGCGAAGCGGGCTTGCCTCTGTTCACCAATGTGCACAATTGCGCCCGCGCGATGCGCGTGATGGCCGACTATCGCGCTGCGCGCGCGGCATTCAAAGGCGCATGATCCCGAAAAGTGGGAACCGGTTTTCGGACCAGATCATGCGCAAGTATGAAGGATAACAACGATGGCTGAGTACAAGGATATCGGCGTGGAGCGCTCCGGCTTCGTCGCCACCATCGAGATCCAGCGTCCGCCGCATAACTTCTTCGACATCGTGCTGATCAATTCGATCGCCGATGCCCTCGATGATCTCGACAAGGACGATGGCTGCCGCGCGGTCGTGCTGGCCGCGCAGGGAAAGTCGTTCTGCGCCGGCGCAAACTTCGGCGACGGCACCACGCTCGACAAATCCGGCCAGCGGCCGGGCGAGGCCTCCTCGCCGGTGCAGCACCTCTACATGCAGGCGATCCGCCTGTTCCGCTCGAAGAAGCCGATCATCGGCGCGATTCATGGCGCGGCGGTCGGCGGCGGGCTCGGCGTCGCGATGGTGCCGGACTTTCGCGTGGCCTGTCCGGAGACGCGCTTTGCGGCGAATTTCACGCGGCTCGGCTTTCATCCAGGATTCGGCCTGACCGAGACGCTGCCGGCGGTGATCGGCAAGCAGGCCGCCGCGCTGATGTTCTACACCAGCCGCCGCGTCGGCGGCGAGGAAGCGCTCGCGATGGGGCTTGCCGACATGCTGGTGCCGCAGGACCAGGTGCGCGCTGCCGCGCAGAAGCTCGCCGCCGAGATCGCCGAGAATGCACCGCTCGCGATCCTGGCGACGCGGCTCACCATGCGCCATCAGCTTGCGGAGCGCGTGCGCGCCGCGACCGAGCACGAGCTGGAACAGCAGACGCGGCTGCGCGCCACGGAAGACTTCAAGGAAGGCGTGGCGGCGACGGCAGAGCGCCGCGTGCCGAACTTCAAGGGGCGCTGAGCCCAATACAAATTGCAAGTAGATTATATGAGATATACAACTGTCAGTTCGGTTTGGCAGAACGAACCCAAAGTTCCCTAACTACGTGTCGTGCTTGATGAAATCCGCCATCCGTTCCGCCACCATGATGGTGGAGATGTTCGTGTTCGCGCACGGGATCGACGGCATCACCGAGGCGTCGCAGATGCGCAAGGCTTGAACCCCGCGGACGCGGCCGTGTGGCGTGGTCACGGCGAGCGAGTCGTTGTCGCGGCCCATGCGGCATGTCCCGACCGGATGCCACACGCCGGCGACGGTCTTGTTCAGGTGCGCGTCGAGCGCCGCATCGTCGGCGAGCAGATCAGCGAGCGTGACGCCGCCGGTCACCAGAGTGTCGATCAGCCAGTTGCGCAGCGGCGGAAGGCCACCGAGCATGCCGGCGAGCACGCGCATCTGCAGCGCG
>DATEKY010000810.1:0-2780 GCA_035277225.1 Xanthobacteraceae bacterium | reverse complement strand
CACGCTGCGGATCGGCCATGTCGACGCGCAGACAAGTCATTCGGGCGTGGGCGCAGATGCCTTCGCTGCCGCGGTCGGACGGCTCTCCAACGGAGCGATCAAGGTCAATGTGTTTCACGCCGGACAGCTTGGTCCGATTCCCGAGCAGATCCGCAACGTGATCGCCGGCACGCAGGACATGCATCTGCTGTTTCCGGAGTTCCTGACCAATCTGATCGACGAGTCGAAGGTGATCTCCGCGCCGTTCCTGTTCAAATCGCACGCGCATCAGCAGGCGTTCTTCAAGAGCGACATCTTCAAGCCGGCGCTCGACAAGCTGCGCACGATGGGCGCGGTCGTCATCGACGAGGACTGGACGTGGTGGCAGATGGACCCGCGCGGCCTGGTCTCGGTGCGCCCGGTGCGCACCCCGGATGAGCTGAAGGGCCTGACCTTGCGCATCTGGGAGTCGCGTCCCGCGATCGCGACCTGGCAAGGCTTCGGCGCGCAAACGCGCGTGGTGCCGCGCCCCGAAATGTATCTGGCGTTCAAGCAGGGCATCATCGAGGGCGGGCCGGAGACGATCGGCATTGCGGTCGACCAGAAGAACGTCGAGGTCGCCAAGCACTGGACCCGCACCGACGAATACTTCCAGATCCTCAACATCCTGGTGAACGCGCGGAAATGGCAGTCGCTCACCGATGCGCAGCGCGACGTGCTGCGCCGGGCCGCCAAGGAGGCGGGCGAGCTGTTCCGCAAGGAATCCGAGCGCGGGTTCACCGAGAAACGTCAGCGCGCCGAGAAGGAGTTTGGCGTGACGGTCTACGAGCCGGACCTGACCCCGTGGCGGCGCATGTCGCCGGCGATCATCCAGGCGCTGGAAGCGGACGGCACGATCCCGAAGGGACTTCCGGCGCGCGTGTCGCAAATGTCCGGGTTCTGATCGCGATACCGAAGGGGCAGCGCTTTCATGACCGAGACGGGTCGGGGTGGCACGCAGGGCGCGGTCGACGCGATCCTGCGTGTCTATCTCGATCTCAGCCGCCGGATCGTCATCGTGGTGTCCTGTGCGATGTTCGCCTTCATGGTGGCGATCAACGGGCTGGAGATCGTCGGCCGCGGGTTCTTCTCCGTCAGCTTCAGCTGGGTGCAGGAGGTGTCGATCCTCGGCGCGATGTGGGTCTACTTCTTCGCCTATGCGCTGATCGCCAAGAACGAGGAATACATCCGGGTCGATTTCGCCGTGAAGCGGATGCCGGAAGCCTGGCAATACGCGGTCGACATCTTCGCGCGCCTCGTCACGATCCTGTTTCAGGGGCTGGTCGCGTGGTTCGCGCTCGAGACCTATCGCTTCCTCGGCCTGTTCACCACCAGCGTGCTGATCTGGCCCGAGTCGCTGTTCGTGCTGCCGATCCTGATCGGCGCGGTCGACATCCTGGTGACCGAGCTGATCTATCTCTACTGGGTGCTGATGCGCCGCCCGCTGCCTGCACCGCGCGCCATGCCGGCCGCGGTGGAGTAGCGGCATGGCGACGACGCTCATGATCGTCGTTCTTCTTGCGCTGATGCCGCTGCGTGTGCCGGTCTGCGCCGCGATGGGACTATCGGCGATCGTCGGGCTGGCGATGCTCGACATGCCGTTCAACACGCTGGTGCGCTACATGGCGACCGACGTGCGCTCGGTGCCGCTGCTGGCGATTCCGTTCTTCGTCCTCGCCGGCAACATGATGAACCAGTTCGGCATGACGCGGCGCATCTTCAACTTTCTCGAGGTCGTGGTCGGCTATTTCTCGGGCGGCCTCGCGCAGGTCGCGGTGCTGGCCGCCATGGTGTTCGGCGGCATCTCGGGCTCGGCGCTCGCCACCATCGCGGGGCTCGGCATCATCACGGTCCACGCGATGCGCACGGCCGGCTACCGGCCGGAATTCGCGGCCGCGCTGGTGGTAGCCGCGTCACTGATGGACCCGCTGATCCCGCCCTCGATCATGTTCATTATCTATGCGGTGCAGATGAACGTCTCGATCGCCGACCTGTTCATCGCGGGCGTCGTCCCGGGCATCCTGCTCGGCGTGCTGCTGATGGTGAACAACGCCGTGCTGGTGAAGTTCAAGATCGAGCAGGCACCGCCGTCGGTCGCGCCCTCGCTCGAACGGCTCAAGACAACGTTCCTGCAGGGCTTTCCGGCGCTGCTTACGCCGATCATCATCCTGCGCAGCATGACCACCGGGCTGGTGACGCCGACCGAAGCAAGCGTGCTGGCGGTGCTCTACACGCTGTTCCTCGGCGTCGTCCATCGCGAGATTACCTGGGAGCGGCTGGTCGCCTCCTTCGAGGAGTCCGCGCGCGCGACCGCGCTGATCATGTTCCTGACCGCGCTCGGCACGGTCATGGGCTTCGTCATGACGTCGGAACGCGCAGCCGAACTGATGGCGAACTGGATGGTGTCGTTCACCGACAGCCGGTACGTCGTGCTCGCGCTCGTGGTGCTGGCGCTGCTGGTGATGGGGATCTTCCTCGAAGCGATCCCCGTGATGCTGATCGCCGTGCCGCTGTTCGGACCGTTGGTGGTCAAATACGGTGTCGATCCGGTTCATTTCGGCGTCGTGCTCACGTTCGCCATCCTGCTCGGGATCGTGCACCCGCCGATAGGGCTGGGAATTTTCGCGGTGTGCGCGATCACGCGATTGAAGATGGAGCCGGTCGTTCGCGCGACGCTGTTGTTCTATCCGGTATTCGTGCTGTGTCTGCTGCTGCTGATGTTCGTTCCGGCGCTCTCGACCTGGCTGCCGCGCCTGCTGCTG
>DATEKY010000809.1:0-4477 GCA_035277225.1 Xanthobacteraceae bacterium | reverse complement strand
TGCGTGACCTTGTAGGCGCCCTGGTATTCGGCGACTTCCTCGCCCATCACGAACACGTCGGCGTCACGCCGCATCTCCTCGGCCATCGCGTCGCGCAGCGCCTCGCGCATGGTCATGGTGACCATCTCGGTGCCTTCCGGCACGTCCGGCTCGGGCTTTGTTTCCGGCACCGGCGCCGCTGCGGACTTGTGCGCGACTTCCGGCGCTTCTGCGGCCTGCTCGGGCGCGGCCGGCGGCGCGGATTCGGCGGCCTTTTGCGCGGCAGCGGGTGCGCTGCCCGCCTTGATGTCGCCCGCGCTCTCGCCGTCGCCGAGGATGACCGCGATTGGCGTGTTCACCGCGACGTCGGCGGTGCCTTCCGGCACCAGGATCTTGCCGAGCGTCCCCTCGTCGACCGCCTCGACCTCCATCGTCGCCTTGTCGGTCTCGATCTCGGCGATCACGTCGCCGGCCTTCACCTTGTCGCCCTCGCTCTTCATCCACTTGGAGAGGTTGCCCTTCTCCATCGTGGGAGACAGCGCGGGCATCAATACTTGTACCGGCATGGGGATCTCTTACTTCGCGAAACGATGAAGATTGGCCGAGGCCGAGAACGCCGCGACGCCGACCAGCATGCAGGCGATGAACGCGACCAGCGCCTTGTTGACGCGCGAGGCCGGCTCCTCGCCGGCGCTTTTCACCCGCCCGATCGCCAGCGGCCAGGCGATCGGCGCGAGCAGCGTCATGCCGCGGTTGCCCGGCATCGTGGCGAGCGTGCGCGCGGAAAACACCGCGCCCGCGATCCAGCTCACGACCGCGCCGGCGAAGGCCAGGTAAGCGAGGATGGTCGCAAAAGACGGCATCAGCGATACACGTCGGTCCAGAGCTCGGCGGCATCCGGCTCCGGATCGTTGGTGGCAAACTCAGCGGCTTCGTTGACGATGTCGCGCACCTCGGCGTCGATCTTCTTGAGGTCGTCCTCGCTCGCGAGCTTCTTCTCCAGAATGCGCGCGCGCACCTGCTCGATCGGATCGTGCTCGGTGCGCATCTTCTGCACTTCCTCGCGCGTGCGGTACTTGGCCGGATCCGACATCGAGTGGCCGCGGTAGCGGTAGGTCAGCATTTCGAGGATGTAGGGGCCCTTGCCTTCGCGGCACCAGGTCACGGCCTTCTGGCCGGCGGCCTTCACGGCGCGCACGTCCATGCCGTCGACCTGCTCGCCCGGGATGTTGAACGACAGCCCGCGCTTGGAGAGGTCGGTCGTCGCCGATGAGCGCGTGATCGCGGTGCCCATGGCGTAGCGATTGTTCTCGATGATGTAGACCACCGGGAGCTTCCACAGCTCTGCCATGTTGAAGCTCTCGTAGACCTGGCCCTGATTGGTGGCGCCGTCGCCGAAATATGTGAGGCTGACATTGTCGGTCTTGCGGTAGCGCGCCGCGAATCCGAGTCCGGTGCCGAGCGAGACCTGCGCGCCGACGATGCCGTGGCCGCCGAAGAATCCCTTCTCGACCGAGAACATGTGCATCGAGCCGCCCTTGCCGCGCGAGTAGCCCCCGCGCCGGCCGGTCAGCTCGGCCATCACGCCCTTCGGATCCATGTTGCAGGCGAGCATGTGGCCGTGGTCGCGATAGCCGGTGATGATCGCGTCGCCCTTCTTCAGCGTCATCTGCATGCCGACGACGACCGCTTCCTGCCCGATGTAAAGGTGGCAGAACCCGCCGATCAGCCCCATGCCGTACATCTGGCCCGCCTTCTCCTCGAAGCGGCGGATCAGCAGCATCTCGCGGTAGGCGGAGAGTTCCTCTTCCTTGGAGAACGCGGCGATCGCGCCGTCTTTGGCGGCCGATTTGGGCTTTTCCGCCGGTTCGCTGCCTTTGGCCTCGGTTTTGGGCTTGGTCTTGGCGACGGCCATGGGTCCTCGGGACGGTTTTGGGTACGCTCTTGCCCACCCCAATAGCGGAAATTGGGGGCGTGTGAAAGCGCGCGCAAGGAAACGCGTGACCTACCCCAAGGTTTTGCACCGCCGGAAGATTTTGGCTTGTCAGAGCGCCGAGCGGCCGAACGTCGCGCTACTTCTTGAGCGTCAGGACGAGGTCGCGCGGATGCGCGTAGTTGAGCATTGCGCGGGCGCGCTCGTCGAGCAGGTCCGGGTCGAGCCGATCGGCGCGCAGGAGCGAGACGCGGTGCTCCCATTCCTTGCGCTCGGCGGTCACGCGCTCGAGCTCGCGCAGGAGGTTCATCTGCTGCTGCGCGAGGTCCTGCTTCGCCTTCAACCCGTGCGCGCCGGTATAGGCCGACAGGCCGAAGTAGCCGATGATCAGCGCCGCGACGGTGTAGAGACCGAGCGCGGTCACGACGGCGCGCAGGCGGGTGCGGGTGACCATGCGCGCCACCATGTCCGCGCCGCGTTAAGAGTGCGTTAAGGACGCTTGGCCGCCTCCCCGCCGCTTGTCATGATACCGTCATACGCGGCTCCAGACCGCGTTCCGGGAGTGACGTTCATGACGAAGCTGCTTCGCGCGGGCGCCCTGCTCGCCGCCCTCACCGCATCCCTTCCGGCACTGGCGCAGCAGAACATCATCCTGTTCGTCGCCGACGGGCTGCGCGCCGCCGCGGTCTCGCCCGAGCGCGCCCCGGCCTTCGCGAAGCTGCGCGATACCGGCGTCAACTTCGCCAACAGCCATTCGCTGTTTCCCACCATCACCACCGTCAACGCCGCGGTGATCGCGACCGGACATTTCATCGGCGACACCGGCGACTTCGGCAACACGCAGTACACCGGGTTTCCGGTCGCGGCGGCCGCCGGCACCGTCACGCCGTTCATCCAGGACAACGCCGTGCTGAAGGAACTCAATCAGCACCACGGCGGCAACTTCGTCGCCGAGCGCTCGCTGATGCAGGCGGCGCGCGAGAAGGGCTACCTCACCGCCGCGCTCGGCAAGGTCGGGCCGGTCGGCATCCACGACCTGACCCAGCTCGAGGGCAAGACCACGATCTTCGTCGACGACGACACCGGCAAGCCGAACGGCATCGTGCTGCGGCCGGACGTGGTGGAGCAGTTGATGACGGCCGGCCTCGCGCTCGAGACGCCCGGCCGCGCGCAGCGCAGCCAAACGCCCGGCAAGACCACCAACATCATCCAGCAGAAATATTATCGCGAGATCGTCACCAAGGTGCTGCTGCCGCACTTCAAGGAGCAGAAGAAGCCGTTCATGCTGCTCTACTGGTCGTCCGATCCGGACGGCACGCAGCATTCGCAGCGCGACAGCCTCGGCGAGTTCACGCCCGGCATCAACGGGCCGACCTCGCTCGCCGCGATCAAGGTGGCGGACGACGACTTCGCCGCCATTCAAGCCACCTTGAAGGAGCTCGGCCTCGACAAGACCACCAACATCTTCGTCACCGCCGATCACGGCTTCAGCACCGTGTCGAAGCAGAGCAAGACCAGCCCCTCGACGCGCATCAACTACCAGACCATCCCGCTCGGCTATCTGCCGACCGGCTTCCTGGCGATCGATCTCGCCGAGACGCTTGATCTTCCCGTGCACGAGCCGACGCCGAAAGGCCCGGCGGTCGACTACAAGGGCGGCAAGCATCCGCGCCGCGGCAGCGCGATCCTGGGAGCGGACCCGGCCAAGCCCGAGGTGGTCGTGGCGACGAACGGCGGCAACGACCTGATCTATTTCCCGCAAGGCAACGGCCGCGATCTCGCGCCCAAGGTGGTGAAGATGCTGCTGGCGCAGGACTACACCAGCGGCGTTTTCGTGAACGACGAGCTCGGCCGCATTCCCGGCACACTCCCGCTCAGCGCGATCGGGCTGAAGGGCGGAGCGCGCACGCCGACGCCGGCGATCGTGGTGAACTTCCGCTCCGAGACGGCCGGCTGCGGAGAGCCGCTGTTCTGCGCCGTGACGGTGAGCGATGCGACGCAGATGCAGGGCCAGGGCCATCATGGCAGCTTCAGCCGCGCCGACACGGCGAATTTCATGGCCGCGAGCGGCCCGGCGTTCAAGGCGGGCTTCACCAACGCGGCGCCGGTGAGCAATGCCGACATCACGCCGACCTTGGCGCGGATCATCGGCGTGAAGCTCAAGCCCGTGGGCTCGCTGCAGGGCCGCGTGATCTCCGAGGCGCTGAAAGGCGGCAAGCGGGTGCGCTCGTGGCGGCACGACATCGTCTCGCCGCCGGGCGACGGCGACCTGCGCACCATCGTCAACATGCAGTTCGTCGGCAAGACGCGCTATTTCGATGCGGCCGGATTTCCCGGGCGGACGGTGGGGCTCAAAGAACCCGCTGCCAAGAACTAACGCTGCCCCTTGAAATACGGCACCATCAGCGCCTTCGGATAATCGGCGCTGCGCGCGATCACGACCAGCGCCGCGATCGAGAGCAGATACGGCAGCATCAGGAACACCTGTCCCGGCACCGCGCCGCCGACCTGGTGCTGCAGCCGGAGCTGGAACGCGTCGAACGCGCCGAACAGCAGCGCGCCGAG
>DATEKY010000808.1:0-3403 GCA_035277225.1 Xanthobacteraceae bacterium | reverse complement strand
CGAGCGGCTCGCCGCCGAACAGGCGTGGATCGCGCTCGGCAGCCGCGCCGAGAAGGCGGTCGCGATCCTGCGGCTCTCGGGAATCTACGGCCCGGGACAGAACGCCTTCACGCAGCTGAAAAACGGGCGCGCGAAGCGCATCGACAGACCGGGACAATATTTCAACCGCATTCACGTCGCCGACATCGCGCAGGCGATTGACGCGGCGATTACCCGAAGCGCGAACGGCGTGCTGAACGTCACCGACGACAAGCCGACCGCGCAGGGCGTGCCGGTCGCGTTCGCGGCCGAGCTGCTCGGCATCGAGCCGCCGCCGCAAATCCCGTTCGCGCAAGCCGCGAAAGGCATGACCGAGATGGCGCTGTCGTTCTATGGCGAGAGCAAGCGCGTGCGCAACGACCGCCTGAAGCGCGAGCTCGACGTGACGCTGCGCTATCCGACCTTTCGCGAAGGGTTGCGCGCACTCGCGGCGAGCGAGAAAGAGCGGCCCTCGTAGCCCGCATTGAGCGAAGCGCAATGCGGGGATCCCGGATTTCGCCATAGCGCGTCGCAGACGCGCGTAAACGCGCTTTAGGCTCCGTCCGGGCTACTGCTGGCTGCGAAGAAGGATTAGCGGAAGGAGTCCGTCCGCAGCGGCCGCACCACCATCACGGCGCGCGTACTGCGGTCAGACGCCTCGCTCGGAACCGAGTAGGACCGCGCATCGAACCGGCGCTCGCGCCGTTCGCGCCGCTGCTCGGCGCGTTTCTCGCGCTTCGAGAGCTTCGGCGGCGGCACCACGATATCGGGTGAGCGCAGAACGCCGTCGCTCGAGATCATGCCGGGCGGCAACGCGACCGGCTTGACGTTCGGGTTCGGCGGCGCCGGGATGTGCAGACGGGCGGTGCCGTCCGGCAGGTCGCTCGAGCGCGGCGCCGTCACGAGGCGCACTTTGCGGTCATCCGCGGAGGCTTTGGTGCAGCTCGCGTCGATGTAGGGCCAGGTCTGCGCGTCGCACGGGCTCGCGGCGGGTGCTGCGGGCGACGGCACGGCCTTTGACACGGGTGCGGAAACAGGCGCCGGGTCCGGCGCGAGCGCGACAGTCTGTGGTGCGGTCGCATCGCGCGGTGCGCTCGGCGCGGTCGCGTATGTCGCCAGCGCGCCGGTTCCGGCCACCAACGTGGCAACCACCGGAAGCACGAGATTCAACGTCAGCGCCATTGCGGTCTCCCCCAGTGCGGGTGATGCACCCGCCATGCGCGAGAAGAACGCGTCAGGCCTGCGCCGGTTCCGGGGAGGCGTTATTGGCGGAGCACGATCTCTTCCGAAAACCGGTTCCCATCCCCGATCATGGACATGCTTTTCGGGGATGATGATCAGTGGTGCAGCGCGAACAGCTTCTGCAACAGACTGCGGCGGCGCGGCGCCGGTTTCGTCACCGGCTCGGCTTTCGGCGGTTCCCCGAAGCAGCCGCGATAGCGGATCACGCCCCAGATCAGCGGGTTCCAGGAGCGCCACGCCTTTTCGGCGTCGCGCCGCATGAAGCCGCGCCTGATCTCCGGCGCGTCGCCGAACGCCTCGGGCATGACTTTCGAGAGCTCGGGATCGCCGAGGACATCCCATTTGGAATCGCCGCCCATCAGGCGCGAGCCGATCGCGTAAACCACGCGGCTGATGCGCGTCTCGCGGATCGGAAACGAACACATCGCGCAGGGCTCGACGTTGGTGTAGAGCGTGCAGCCCGACAGGTCCTTGCTGCCGAGCGCTTTCTGGGCGAGCGACACCGCGACAAGCTCGGCGTGCCGGGTCACGTCGCCATCGCGCGCAACCCGGTTCGTGGTCTCCACCACCACCTTGCCGTCCTTCTCGATGATGCAGGCGAAGGGAAACTCGCCGTCGCGTCCCGCCGTCTTCGACAGCGCGATGCAGCGTTCCATCATCGCGACGTCGATCGCCTCGCGCGTCTCCATGGAATTTTCGGCCCTGTTGACGTGTTCTTGATCGGCGGGGTCTTCGGGGAAGGCTATTTTACCGCAAGCTTCAGGGGGCGCTCAACGTGTTCCCACGCATGTCACGCCATTGGTCCATGCATTAACGGTGCCGGCGCACCGCCCGGCAAACCACTTGGGTAAAGTCCACAAGGGAGAAATCGCGATGTCTGCTCAATTGAAGCTTCCCTCCGATATCGAGGGCCTCGCCCGCCAGGTCGATCCGCTCTCGCGGCGCGGTTTCTTCATGAGCTCGGCCGCGGCGGCCGCTGCCGGCTACACGCTCGCCGCCGGTCCGGTGCGCGCCCAGGCCATCACGACGCCGGGAACGGGCCTGAACGAAGGCCTCGCCAAGGTTGCCGTCCAGGGCGGCGAGATGCCGGTCTATTTCGCGATCCCCGATGGCGTTCAGAACCCGCCGGTGATCCTGGTCGCGATGGAGATCTTCGGTCTGCACGAATACATCAAGGACGTGACGCGCCGCCTCGCCAAGCTCGGCGCCTTCGCGGTCGCGCCCGACTATTATTTCCGCAAGGGCGAGGATCTCACCAAGATCACCGAGATCCCCAAGCTGATGCCGCTGGTCAATTCGAAGCCCGATACCGAACTGCTCGCCGATCTCGACGCGACGGTCACCTGGGCCAAATCGCAAGGCGGCAATACGGACAAGCTCGGCATCATGGGCTTCTGCCGCGGCGGCCGCACCGTGTGGGTCTATTCGGCGCACAATCCGGCGCTGAAGGCGGGCGTCGCGTTCTACGGCTCGCTGGTCGACCCGGAAGGCCAGAAGGCGATCTGGCCGAAGAGCTCGACGCAGGTCGCGCCCGAGGTGAAGGCGCCGGTGCTCGGCCTCTACGGCGAAGCCGATGCGGGCATTCCGGTCGCGCAGGTCGACGCGATGAAGGCGGCGTTGACCGACGCGAAGAAGACTTTCGAGATCAAGCTCTATCCGGCCGCACCGCACGGCTTCCACGCCGACTACCGCCCGAGCTATCGCAAGGAGGCGGCGGACGACGCCTGGGCGCAGATGACGGCGTGGTTCAAGAAATACGGTGTGTTGGGCTGAACTTCCCTCGCCCGAGCCGCGCGCGGCGGAGCCCGCTTTATCCCTCCCCCGAAGGGGGAGGGTGGTCGCCGAAGGCGACCGGGTGGGGTGCTTCGATTGCAGCATTCCGGTCAGTTTCTGATCGACATCGCTGTTTCAAAATCACATCAAATAAAAATCCGTCGCGCATTAAATGCCGGTCGCTCGTTCGATCTTGCGCGGCGTGATCTTAGCTGAAGACCCCACCCGGCCGCCTTCGGCGGCCACCCTCCATAGCCCGTCGAAGACGGGCGTAACCGCCCTGATGTACGGGGAGGGATGACCGAGCTTGCGGGAGAAGTGAGGAAAGAATCAAAACTCCCGCACCGCCTCGATCAGGCGCGCGATGTCC
>DATEKY010000807.1:0-2112 GCA_035277225.1 Xanthobacteraceae bacterium | reverse complement strand
CTTCATCACGCAGGATGAGCTGCGCGCGCTGTCGGACAACTACAAGCGCATCGCGGGATTTGCGGTGAGCAGCAAATTGTAGGGTGGGCAAAGCGAGCCCGCGCAAGCGGGCGAAGCGTGCCCACGGCGACATGGTATTCGATGCGCGTGGGCACGCGCATCGCCGCCACCGCGGCGACGCGCTTTGCCCACCCTACGGTTTATTCTTCACCCACTTCAACAGATGCGTCGCGACCGCAACCAGCGTGCCGTCCTGGTTGGTGATCTTGATATCGGCCGTGGCGCGCAGCTTTTCCTTGTCGATCGAGGCGACCGTGTAGTTCACCGTGATGGTGTCGCCGAAATAGACCGGCGCGAGGAAGCGCATGCGGTCATAGCCGAGCGAGACGCCGACCACGCTGTCGTCCGCGCGCGACTTCGCCGCCATCTGGGTCGACGCCGTCGACATGAAGCCGACCAGCAGCGCGCCGTGCGCGATCAGCCCTCCATAGCCCGACTTCTCCATATACGCCTTGTTGACGTGGTTCGGCGCGAAGTCGCCCGAGATGCCGGCGAACAGGTAGACGTCGCTCTCGCTCACGGTTTTCGAGAATGACGTCGTGTCGCCGATCGCGACGTAGAATTCGCTCATGCGCGTTGCCCCGATTGCCCGCAGACTATGCCCTGCGCGGCGGCCACCCGACAAGTTTCCGCCCGAGAAACGGCCGCGCTCGCGACGCTGCGGCACTGGCGTTACCGGCCGAAAACGCTATGTTCCCGCCCACGAGGGGAAATAGCCGCATGGACATGGATCGCCCGTCACGCGAGGCCGAACTGATCGCCGTCGTGCGCGAGCTGGTACGCGAGCTCTCGCCGCAGCGGCTGAAGCGCGGCGACGTGACCCTGGCGAGCCGCCTCGATCGCGACCTCGGCATCGACTCGCTCGCCCGCACCGAGCTCGTGCTGCGCATCGAGCGCTCGTTCCGCGTGCGGCTGCCGGTGACCGAAGTCGCCGAAATGGATACGGTCGCCGACCTGTTGAAGGCGCTCGAGCATGCGGCACCCGGCGGCATCACGGCGCACGCGCCCGACGTCGCGGTGCATGCCGCGACGCCACTGATCGGCCAGCCGGATCACGCCAAGACCCTGACCGAGATGCTCGACTGGCACGTCGCCGAGCATCCGGATCACATCCACGTCACGGTGCTGCAGGACGAGAACACGGTGCTCGGCACCATGAGCTATCGCGACCTGCAGACCGCCGCACGCGCGGTCGCGCAGGGCCTGATCAGCCGCGACATCGTGCCGGGCGACCGGATTGCGATGATGCTGCCGACCTCGACCGATTTCTTCGCCTCGTTCTTCGGCATTCTCTATGCCGGCGCCGTGCCGGTGCCGATCTATCCGCCGGCCCGCATGGCGCAACTCGAAGAGCACATGCGCCGCCAGATCGTGATCCTGCGCAACGCCGGCGCGCGCATGCTGATCACGGTGCCGGAAGGCCGCGCGCTTGCGGTGCTGCTGCGCAGCCAAGTGGAGACGCTGGAAGGCGTCGAAACGGTCGCGACCCTGTCGAACGAGCGCAGCCAGGCGCCGCTGCCGCCGCTCAACGATCCCGACGCGCTCGGGTTGATGCAATACACCTCGGGTTCGACCGGCGACCCGAAGGGCGTGATGCTCACGCACCACGGCCTGCTGGAAAACGTGCGCTCGATGGGCCACGCCATGGAGGCGACCTCGGCCGACGTGTTCGTGAGCTGGCTGCCGCTTTATCACGATATGGGCCTGATCGGCGCGTGGCTCGGCTGCTGCTATTTCGGCGCGCGCCTCTACGTGATGTCGCCGATCAGCTTCCTGGTGCGTCCGGCCACCTGGCTGTGGACGATGCACAAATACCGCGCGACGTTCTCCGGCGGGCCGAACTTCGCATTCGAGCTGTGCGCCAGCCGCATCGACGAGAAAGATCTCGAAGGCCTCGACCTGTCGGCGCTGCGCTTCATCGTCGACGGCGCCGAGCCGATCTCGCCACAGACCTTGCGCCGCTTCGACGAACGTTTCCAGCGCTACGGCATGGACAAGGGTGTGGTGTCGCCGAGCTACGGCCTCGCCGAGAACTGCGTGGGCTTGTGCTTC
>DATEKY010000806.1:0-3486 GCA_035277225.1 Xanthobacteraceae bacterium | reverse complement strand
CGGCCGGCTCGTAGGCGGTCAGCGCCGCCCGCACCGTGAAGTCGTCGCCGCCGAGCACGCCGAGCGACTGCGGCGCAGCACCCGGCGCGGTCGCGATCCACAACTGATAGGTCTTGTCGGGGAACCGTTCGGCCGCGACCTGGCGCACCGTGACGGTGCGCTTCTCGATATCGACCGACATCACGAAGGCCGGCGACTGCTCGTCCTTCTGGAACACCGCGACATATTGCGCCGGCCGCGCGGCCGGTACTTCGCGCACGACCTCGCGCACCACTTCGACCGGCTTCTCCACAACCTTCTCGACCACCTGCGCCTTCGGCCGCCAGTCGGCCGGCAGCAGGTCGGGGCGGTATTCGCGCGCCGCAACGATCGCGACGATGCTGGCCGCGAGCGCGCCGGTCATCACGGTCAGGCCGCGCCAGCGCCGCATGCGTTGCGTCAGGTCGACGATCTCGGCGCTCGGCTCGGCCGGCTCCGCGGCAACGGCCGGCGCCGCGACCTCGGGCAGCCGTATCGGCGCGCCAGGCGCTGCTTCGGCGACGCCGGCGCGGATCTTCTCCCACACCGGGGCCGGCGGCTCGACCGGGGCGACCAGCGCGTTCAGCTCGCCGAGCCGGCGCTCCCAGCGCTGCACCTCGGCGGCGAATTCCGGATCGACCAGCAGCATGGCGTCGGCCTGCGCGCGCTCGTCGGCATCGAGCGTGCCGAGCGCGTATTCCACCGCCATGCCGGCGCGGTCTTCGTCCATCGTCATGATCCGAGGCACTCCCGGATCTCCAAAAGGCTGCGCCGCAGCCATGTCTTGATCGTATTCGCCGGCGCGTCGAACTTCGCCGCCAGCTGGTCGCGGCTCCAGCCGCTGTAATAGGCGAGCAAAACCATGCGCCGCCGGTCCTCGTCGAGCTGCCCGAGACAGCCGAGCAGCCGCCGCAACTCCTCGGTCATCTCCCGCCGCGCCAGCGGGTTTTGCTCCTCTCCCGCCGCTTCCATCGCGGCAGGCTCCTCCTCGATCGAGGTCTCGCCCTTCTTGCGCACCAAGTCGAGCGCGCGGTTGCGCGCGATCGCCACCATCCAGGTGATCGGGCTTGCGACCTTCGGGTCGAACGTGCCGGCATTGTGCCAGATTTTCAGGTAGCTCTCCTGGATCACCTCGTCGGCGAGGTCGCTTCGCCGCAAGATACGCAGCGCGACGCCATACAGTTTCGCCCGTGTGGCCGCATACAGACGCTCGAATGCGGCCTGGTCGCCCTTGGCGACCGCGGCCATCAGCCACACGAGTTCCGCAGACGTCAGCATTCGCGGGTGATGCCCTATCGGATCGCCAGGCGGTTGAGCGCGATGTTAACCGCACGCCGCGCGCAACGCCATCAGGGCCGCGCCTCGCCGGACGCAGCCCCCGATGTTACGGGCCGGACTGGATAAAGTTGCGATCAGACCCGGATCGCGGCGCCGCCGCGCATCGCGCCGATGCGGTCGAGCTCGACCTGCTCGCGCGCGTTCTCGGCGACGCGCTCGCGCGCCTGGTCGCGCTCGTCGAGCAGCTCGACCTTCTTGAGCTCCTCGAAGGCTTCGGCGAGCGCGAGGCGCGCGTCCTCGAGCTGGCCTTTCAGTTCGTCGGCCGAGCGCTTGAGGTTGTCGCGCCGAACGATCGCCGCCTTGGCGTAGGTCGGATAGGCGAAATGCGTCGGATCATGGATGCCGGCACGGTCCTGCTCGACGGTGATCTCGCGCTCGAGATCGCCCGCCATGCGGTCGAAGTCGGCTACCATGCTTTCGATCTGCGCAACGCGGCGCCGCTTCTCGTCGACCTGAAACTTCCTCAGACGAATGAGCGTCTCACGCGACTTCATCGACTCGTACTCCCCAGAAGTCCCATTCCCCACCAGGGTCCAGCCGCAGCCCCACACGCGGGCCTGGCCGGAGCCTGATCTTCACCAAGGCTCGAATGTGGCAGCACAACGTTAGTTTTCGGTTGCCGTGTTGCTGACGATCTGGGTGAGCCACGCATACCCTTCGTTAAGAGGTGTTGATTCTTCCTTAAGCTGGGCGAGGAACTGCTCCAGCGGCGGATGCAGCGCGATCGCCTCGTCCACTTCGGCGCTGGAGCCGGCCCGATAGGCGCCGAGCCGGATCAATTCCTCCATGTCCGCATATGTCGCCATGATCTGCCGGGCGCGCGTGATCACCGGCAGGTAGGCCGGGTCGGCGGCGCGCGGCATGGTGCGCGAGACGGACTTCAGCACATTGATCGCCGGATAGCGGCCGCGCTCGGCGATCGCGCGCTCCATCACGATGTGGCCGTCGAGGATCGAGCGCACCGCGTCGGCGATCGGCTCGTTGTGGTCGTCGCCGTCGACCAGCACGGTGAAGATGCCCGTGATGGTTCCGGCGTCGATGCCGGGCCCTGCCCGCTCGAGCAGCCGCGGCAGCTCGGTGAACACCGTCGGCGTATAGCCCTTGGCGGTCGGCGGCTCCCCGGCCGAGAGGCCGATCTCGCGCTGCGCCATCGCAAAGCGTGTGACCGAATCCATCAGGACGAGAACGTCCTTATGCTCGTCGCGAAAATACTCCGCGATGGCGAGCGTCAGATAGGCGGCCTGGCGGCGCATCAGGGCCGGCTCGTCCGAGGTCGAGACCACGACCACCGAGCGCGCGAGGCCGCCCGGCCCAAGGTCGTCCTGGAGAAACTCCTGCACCTCGCGGCCGCGCTCGCCGACCAGCCCGATCACCGACACGTCGGCCGCGACATTGCGCGCCAGCATCGAGAGCAGCACCGACTTGCCGACGCCGGAGCCGGCGAACACGCCCATGCGCTGGCCGCGGCAGCACGTCGTGAAGGTGTTGAGCGCGCGCACGCCGAGATCGAGCGGCGCCCCGACGCGCCGGCGCGCATGGGCGGGCGGCGGCGGGTTGCGGAACGGATAGGGCGAGGGCCCGGGCGGCAGCGGCCCCTTGCCGTCGATCGGCTCGCCCATGGCGTTGACCACGCGCCCGAGCCAGCCGGAGGACGGCCGCACCGCGGCGGCCACGGTGGTGCACACCGCCTTGCAGCCGCGCCGCACCCCTTCGAGCGGCGCGAATGGCATCAGCAGCGCGTTCGCGCCGGTGAAGCCGACCACCTCGCAGGGGATGAAGCGGCTGGGGGCGGTTTCTATGGTGACGCGCGCTCCAACTGACATGGCATGGATCGGCCCCGCGACCTCGACCATCAGGCCGCGCACCCCGACGACGCGGCCATAGATCTCGACCTCGTCGAGCTCGGCGATCTGTTCGGCGAGAGCCTTCATGCGTGATCAAGAGCCCTTCATGCGCGATCAAGTGGCTTCATGCGGCGAAACTTCTTTTCCTCTGGACTTGGGAATCCGCGTGCTCTTAACCCTGCATTTACCCGCTTCGTTAATGATTGCCTCACCGTCCTTGGGACAGAGGCGTCTCGCTTTCCAGGACGGAGGGGCGAGTCGCAGGAGTCGGTTAGCGCTGACTCTT
>DATEKY010000805.1:0-6212 GCA_035277225.1 Xanthobacteraceae bacterium | reverse complement strand
TTCTCCGCCTTGAGCTTCTCGAGCTGCTTGCTCGCGCGCAGCAGCGCGACGCCGCCACCCGGCAGGATGCCTTCCTCGACCGCGGCGCGGGTCGCATGCATCGCGTCATCAACGCGATCCTTGCGCTCCTTCACCTCGACTTCGGTCGCGCCGCCGACGCGGATCACCGCGACGCCGCCCGCGAGCTTGGCCAGCCGCTCCTGCAGCTTCTCACGGTCGTAGTCGGAGGTGGTCTCCTCGATCTGCGCCTTGATCTGCGTGATGCGCGCCTCGATGTCGGCCTTCTTGCCGGCGCCGTTGACGATCGTGGTGTTCTCCTTCTCGATCATCACCTTCTTGGCGCGACCGAGCATGGCGAGCGTCACGTTCTCGAGCTTGATGCCGAGGTCTTCCGAGATCGCCTGGCCGCCGGTCAGGACCGCGATGTCCTGCAGCATGGCCTTGCGGCGATCGCCGAAGCCCGGCGCCTTCACCGCCGCGACCTTGAGGCCGCCGCGCAGCTTGTTGACGACGAGGGTGGCAAGCGCTTCGCCTTCCACGTCCTCGGCGATGATCAGCAGCGGCTTGCCGGTCTGCACCACCGCCTCGAGCAGCGGGAGCAGCTCCTGCAGGCCGGAGAGCTTCTTCTCGTTGATCAGGATGTAGGGGTCGTCGAACTCAACGCGCATCTTGTCGGCGTTGGTGATGAAGTAGGGCGAGATGTAGCCGCGGTCGAACTGCATGCCCTCGACGATGTCGAGCTCGGTCTCGAGGCTCTTGGCCTCTTCCACCGTGATCACGCCCTCGTTGCCGACCTTCTGCATCGCCTTGGCGAGGAAGTCGCCGATCTCCTTGTCGCCGTTCGCCGAGATGGTCCCGACCTGGGCGATCTCCTCGTTCGAGGTGACCTTCTTGGAGTTGGTCTTGAGATGCTCGACGACGGTCTCGACCGCGAGGTCGATGCCGCGCTTCAGGTCCATCGGGTTCATGCCGGCCGCGACCGACTTCGCGCCTTCACGCACGATCGCCTGGGCGAGCACGGTGGCGGTGGTGGTGCCGTCGCCGGCGACGTCGGAGGTCTTGGAGGCGACCTCGCGCACCATCTGCGCGCCCATGTTCTCGAACTTGTCCTCGAGCTCGATCTCCTTCGCGACCGTCACACCGTCCTTGGTGATGCGCGGGGCGCCGAACGACTTGTCGAGCACGACGTTGCGGCCCTTCGGGCCGAGGGTAACCTTCACCGCATTGGCGAGAATGTCGACGCCGCGCAGCATGCGATCGCGCGCGTCGACGGAGAATTTGACGTCCTTGGCAGCCATTTAGATTTGCTCCGTTGATTGTCTTGCGGGAGGGGCGCGCTTACGCGGCCTTCTTCTTGGCGGCGGTCTCTTCGAGAACGCCCATGATGTCGCTTTCCTTCATGATCAGGAGATCCTGACCGTCGATCTTCACCTCGGTGCCGGACCACTTGCCGAACAGCACGCGCTCGCCGACCTTGAGATCGATCGGGATCAGCTTGCCGTTCTCGTCGCGGCCACCGGGGCCGACGGCGACGATCTCGCCCTGCGAGGGCTTCTCTTTCGCGGTGTCGGGAATGATGATGCCGCCGGACGTCTTCTCTTCGGCATCGATGCGCTTGACGACGACGCGGTCGTGAAGCGGGCGGAATTTCATGGATATCCTCCTAAGTTACTGAGCGACTGACGTTTTCTTGAGTCGGCGGCCAACCGGAATTGCCCCCGTCGGGCCGCTCGCGGCCGACATAGTTCACGGGTCTGTGAGCTACAAGAGGCTGGCCGAGGTTTTTTAGCACTCATGAACTCAGATTGCTAGCAACGTGTTCTCGGGCTGTCAGCACTGTTTCCATGTTGCTGCTAGTGCTTTGATAATAAACAATTTATTCACCTTTTAGGCTTGCAATGGAACCGCCGCGTGCCAGAGAATTTGAGTCTCCACGAACTGGAGGACCAGATGGCCAGCGAAGACTTCCGGCGCCAGCTTGCCGGTTACGGATTGACCACCGCGCACATCTACTACCGGCGCCCGGACCATCCATGGCTGCTTCAGTCCTACGTGTGGCAGGAATACGATCTCTGCCCGAAATTCCCGGAATTGCAGCGGTTTCTCGACTTCTGGAGGAAGTCGCTCGACGGTGCGCTCCATTCGGTGATGGTCGCTCATTCGGGACTCATCAAACCGGCCGAATTGCGCGCCGTCGAAGGCGTGTTCCGGCTCCACTGATTTGCCTTTCTGTTCAATAAGTTAGCACCGCCGTTGACCGCTGGGCATCCGGCCGCGCATTGTGTCATGCGGGCAGGTGGGGCGGAGGACGACCATGGCAGGGACAAAGACCAGCGCGCGGCGCTCGGCGGCGCGCAAGCCGGTGACGAAATCGCGCGGCAAGCCGGTGCGCGCGGCGAAACGCCCGCCAGCGCAAGCAAAGTCCGCACAAAAGGCGCGCGGACAGTTCTTCCGCGTCAGCCATCACAGCGAAGAGGATTTCGACGGCGGATTGCGCCGCTACGCGAAGTATCGCGACCTCGGCATGGCGAAAGCGACCGGCGGCATGGTGCAGGCGCACGTGATCCGCTTCGTGCCGCCGTGCCGGCCCGAAGAAGTTTCGAAGCTGCATTTCCACGATGTCGAATTCCAAATGGTCTATGTGCTGAAAGGCTGGATCAAGACGGAACTCGAAGGCCAGGGCGCGCACGTCATGCGCCCGGGCAGCGCGTGGCTGCAGCCACCGAAGATCAAGCACAAGGTGCTGGACTACTCGGATGATTGCGAAGTGCTCGAGATCATCCTGCCGGCCGACTTCGAGACGACGGAGCTAGATTAGCGGCACGGGCTTTCCGATAAGCGCGAGCCGATCGCGATGTCCCGCATCCGTTTCGACTTCGGCACGCTGACGCTCGAGGCCGACCTGCTCGACACGCCGACCGCGAAGGCGGTGCTGGCAAAACTCCCCTACGACGCGCGCGTGATGACCTGGGGCGAGGAAGTCTATTTCGACGTGCCGGTTGAAGTCGCACGCGAGAAAGACGCGCGCGCAGTCGTCACGCCGGGCGAAGTTGCCTACTGGCCCGATGGGCCGTGCATCGCGCTCGGCTATGGACGCACGCCGATCTCGCAAGGCGACGAAACGCGGCTCGCCAGCCCGTGCAATATTTTCGGAAAACTTGTCGGCGACGCGAAGGCACTGGCCCAGGTGAAAGCCGGCGCGAAGGTCACGGTGCGGCTCGCCGGCTAAGCGGGCGGCGCCATCCGCCTCGTTCTTTGCTTTGCCCCTGCTTGCGATTGTGCGATCTTTCAACCTCGCATAAAACTTCGCGGGAGGAGAAACCTCGTGGCGAACTCCCATGTCTGCCGGCGCCTCGTCCTCCTCCTTGACGGCACCTGGAATGACGATGAGGACGAGCTTCCCGCCACCAACATCGTCTACATGCGCGAGCTACTGTTCTGGGGCCTGCAGCAACGGCTGCGCAATCCGACCGATGTCGACAAGCAGGACTTCGAGAAACTGCCCGATCACTACCGCAAGAAAGCGGCTTCCGGGCTGGTGTTCGATGGTTTTGAGTACGTCGTTTACTACGGCCGCGGCGTCGGCACCGGCCCGTGGCTCGATCGCCTGACCGGCGGCGCATTCGGCATCGGGCTCGATGCGGACATCAGGCGCGCCTACAAATTCCTCAGCTTCTGGTTCCGGCCGGGTGACGAGATTCTCGTGTTCGGATTTTCACGCGGTGCATTCACCGCGCGCAGCCTGTGCGGCTATCTTCATGCGATCGGATTGCTGCGCTCCGAGTACTGTACCGAAGAGAACGAGGCGCGCGCGTGGAAGTTCTATCGGACCCCGCCTCAGGACAGGCTCAGCGGCGAATGGCAGTATTTTCGCACGCCGCTCGATGCGGCCGGCACGACCCTCGTTCACGACAGCGCGGCGATGCGCGTGCGCGCGCTTGGTGTCTTCGACACCGTCGGCGCGCTCGGCGTGCCGGGCCGATTTTTCCGCCGCGCCAACCGGTCGAAGTACGAGTTTCACAACACCGATGTGAGCTCGAGCATCGATATACGCCTGCACGCGATCGCGCTGGACGAGCCGCGGCCCGAATTCGTCGCGAGCGTGTGGACCAAGCCCAAGTTCCAGCAATTCAGCCAGAGCCGCTCGCCGACCGAGCAGGTCTGGTTTCCCGGCGCGCATGGCGATGTCGGCGGCGGTTACGTCAAGTGGAACAACAACGATCTCGGGCTTTCGCATCTGCCGCTGGTCTGGATGATCCAGCGTCTGAACTACCACCTCGTCAACACGCCCTCGCTCGCCAATGTCGATTCGCTCTGTGATCCGATCATCGCGCCACGGCGGGACTCGCCCGTTCCGTTCTTCACGAGAGGTTTTCTGACCGCGGGGGCGTTCAACAGCGCGGTCCAGAAACAGACAATGGCAACCCAGCACTGGCCCTGGGGATGGGCGGACAAGGTTCGCGCCAATAACAACCGGGTCGTCAACCAGCTGCCGGTACAAGCCAAGAAGGGAATACAAGCCAAGGGTCGGATTCCTCACGCGGATCCGATCGGCGAGATGATCCACATCGCAGCGTTCGAGCGGCTGTTCAAGGAGGTGAAGGTCGAGCGCAGCACCGTCACATACCAGCCGCCGAATCTTCTTGCTGCAATTCCGTTTGTTGCAGCGACGTATCTGCGAGATCATCCGATCGATACACCCTGGGCATCCCTGGTCGCGCCGATCTTCGCCTGGAACCGGATCTACGTCGTCGGCTGGGATGGAATACCACTCGACCCCTTGAAAGAAGATCACGCGAGGCGCGTCTTCGCGTTATTGCCGGATCCCGAAACACTTGGTGTGACTGAAATGCCGCCCGCAATGAAGGCTGCTCTCATTCCGGCGAGGAGCACGCTCGATGTGCCGCCCCCGGTGCCGGAAGCTATGGGAGGACCGCCGGAGACCGCGCCATCGACGAAGCCGGTCGACCAGGATGCGCCCCCGTCGCCGCCGCGGTAAAACAACGTCCCGCCTTCCGAAGACCGGCGAACAACAAGAGTGCGACATGAAGCTCTTCACTTATTGGCGTTCGCAGGCCGCGTTCCGGGTGCGCATCGCGCTCGCCCTGAAAGGCCTCGCGATGGAGAAGGTCACACTCGATCTGCTCGCTGGCGACCAGTTCGCGCTGGACTACCAGAAGCTCAATCCGGAAGGCGTGGTGCCGACGCTGATCGACGACGGCGCGCCGCTCACGCAGTCGCTCGCGATCCTCGAATATCTCGACGAGAAGCACCCCGATCCGCCGCTGCTGCCGAAGGAGCTGCACGCGCGCGCGCATGCGCGCGCGATCGCCCAGATGGTGGCGATGGACGCGCATCCGTTCATCGTGCCGCGGGTGCGCAAATATCTGGAGGAAGAGCTTCGTCTCGACGAGGCGTCTCGCGCGAAATGGGTGCGGCACTGGCTCGACGAAGGCAGCCGCGCGGTGGAGGCGGTGCTGGCGAAGGACCCGCGTACGGCTAAGTTCTGCGTCGGCGATCAGGTCACCATTGCCGACATCTGCCTTGCCGCGCACTTGACCAGCGCCAGGCTGTTCGGCGGACGCGATCCGAACGACTATCCGGTGGCCGGGCGCATCTACGCCAACTGCATGGCGCTCGAGGCGTTTGCCGCCGAGCATCCGCTGCGCCAGCCCGACGCGCCGAAGACCTGAGCTCAACTCTCTCCTGTCGCGCGGAACCAACAACAATCATTCCGGAAGACCATGCGCCCCGCGCTCGCCGTCGTTGCCTGCTTCCTGGTGCTCCTGATCGGCGGCGGCGCGCGCTTCGCGATCGGGCTCACCTTCAAGCCGATGGTCGACGAGTTCGGCTGGTCGCGCGGCGAGCTCGGGATCGCGGTCGGCCTCTACATGGTGGTGTCGGCGTTCGCGACTTTCATCGCCGGACGCCTGGCGGATCGTTTCAGTCCGCGCGCGCTGCTGATCGGCGGCACGGTGATCGGCGGCGCCGGGATCGCCGCGATGAGCCTGGTGACGCAGCCGTGGCACGCGCTGGTGCTTTACGGCGTGGTGTTCGCGATCGGCAACGGTGCGGCCTCGCTGGTCATCGTCGGCGTGATCGTGACGCGCGTCTATCCGGGCCGCGCCGGGCTCGCCAACGCAATCGCCATCTCGGGCATGAGCGTGGGACAGCTCGTGATGATCGCGCTGCTCGCCGCCGTGATGGTGCAG